>JBFELW010000078.1:0-7977 GCA_041551995.1 Paenisporosarcina sp. | reverse complement strand
GACCTACCTCTGACTTATCAATGGCATCCTTTACTGCTATATAAATTACTAAGTACGAAATAAATAACCCAACAATCCAAAGTAAAATAGTTCCCAAAATCATTTTTCTTCCCCCAATTAAATATTTCTTCAAAACCTTCTTGATCTAACCTTCGTCTTTTGTTGAATAACTACAATCTCATATTACCATCACCATAAACCCACCGGTAGGGAAAAAATGAATATTTTAACAATAGGTAATGTATAATAGCTCCGCTATATGCAGAGCTATTTGAGTATTTATTTGATTGTCTAAAAGGATTTCCTTTATTTATTTCATTCAGCAGTGATCGGAGGTGCAGTCACTTTTTGATCGCGAGGGAGTGCAAGTCCCACGATTCCTAGTATGGGTAAAAATGAAATGATGATCATCGTCGGATAAATTCCGATACGGTCCATCAATATCCCGATAACGACTGCACCAATTGCGCCCATACCAAATGCGAGTCCAACCGTTAGCCCAGCCATCGTACCAATCTTACTTGGAATCAGTTCCTGTGCATAAACCACCGTAACAGAAAAGCTTAACATGATGAAAAACCCAATGAGTATGAGCAATAGAATGACTGCAGGTAACGGTACATACGGCAAGATAAGGCTTAATGGGATAGGGACGATTAGCGATATGACAATGACATTTTTTCGTCCGATTTTATCAGCTAGTGGACCACCGAAAAACGTGCCTACCGCTCCAACAGCTAGAAATAGGAATATTAAAAGCTGTCCTTCTCGAATGGTTAACCCATAAGATTCGATTAAGTGAAAGACATAAAAGCTTGTTATATTCGTTGCATAAATCGAACGTGCAAAAATGATGATGAGTAACAGTGTAAGAGCGATGCCTACTTGTTTTTTCGTTAAGTTGGCCATTGACGAAAGTAATACTTTTTTACGATTAAGCAAGCGTTCTTGTTCTAACTGTGCCTTATACCAAGCGGATATCTTCATTAAGATAAAAATACCAAGAGCAGCGACTAATAAAAATAGTGCAATTCCCTTTTGACCAAGTGGAACTAAAATAAAAGCACTGATTAGAGGGGCCAGTGCCTGCCCAGAGTTACCACCCACTTGATAAATGGATTGAGATAAACCTCTTTTAGAACCTGCTGCCATAAAAGATACGCGAGAACCCTCGGGATGGAAAATGGCGGAACCAAGTCCTACAAAAATGACAGAAACGAGAATCATCCAATATTCCGGAGCAAAGGCAAGTCCGGCGATTCCGAAAAATGAAAGTGTCATCCCAAATGGAAGGGAATAGGGTTTAGGTTTCATATCACTAAAATAGCCGACGACAGGTTGTAGAACGGAAGCGACCATATTTAACGCAAAAGCAATTAAACCTAACTGTGTAAACGTAAGTCCTAGATCTTTTTCCAGGACAGGAAACATCGCTGGAATAACGGATTGAAGCGAATCATTTAATAAATGGACACCACCCATTGCAAAGATGACTGGATATACTGGATTTGAAGCCAATGAAGATGAAGTTGTTTTTTCTGTTGTCATGATACACCCTACAATCTTTCTGTACTCGAAATAATTAGTTATCTATAGTATAGCAACCACTTTAAAAGAATGAAAGATGAGAATAGAGTGAAAGATGGTGACTTTAATATTGATAATGGTTTGGATTTTATCTATTTTTGTAATGGGTAAAAATGGTATATTATAGTGGGGGTGTTTATGATATGTACACGTTTTTGTTTCCTGAAGGTTTTTGGGTTAAGATGCTTATCTTTCTTGTGGTTACTTTAGTTTCTATTATTCTATTTAATGCCATGATGAGAAAAGTGTTGAACGTAGAAAGAAGGAAATTTTTCTCGTATAACTTTGTTAATGATCTACATAAAAAAGGGGAATGGACCATCAGAATAATTTTCATCATCACCTTGATTGTCATTGGAGTTGTCTATCAAAACAACTTATTCATATCTATTACGCTTTTAGCTCTTGCTATTTCGCTTACTGTTTTCAGGGCAATTATAGAGAAGAAATATGCTCAAAACCATAAGGCTTATCTATATACGCTAAGTGAAATGGGATTTGCATTGGTGAGTAGTTTTACAATGGGATATATTCTATTTGCCGAATTGTTTTAAGTAAACTGGAATACGCTTAAAATAGAAAAGGGGGATTTGATATGAAAGATAAAATTGTAATCATTACTGGAGCCAACTCTGGGATTGGTAAAGCAGCAACGCTAAAGTTTGCAACAGAGGGATATTGTGTTGTGATGGCTTGTCGGAATATGGGGATTAGTAAAACCGTGCAAAAAGAACTAATTGCAGTTTCGAAGAATACAAACATAGATTTGATGGAGCTCGATATTTCATCTTTCGATTCTATCCGTGCTTTCAGTTCCGCTTTTAAAGATAAATATCCACGTTTAGATATTCTCATACATAATGCCGCTTACTTAAACCATGGTGAAAAAGAGTATAAACTTAGCCCTGAGCATATCGAATTGTCTTTTGCTACGAACACATTTGGTCCATTTTTGATGACGCGTTTACTAACGAGTCATCTGGAAAAATCAGAAGACCCAAGAATCCTTCATGCTTGCACCACAAACATTAAGAATTTCTTTGACCCTAAAAGAAAAATTGATTTCGATAATATACAAGGCGAACATCGTGACTCGCGACCTTATAGCGTGTATAAGATGTACGGCGACTCGAAAATGGCACTATTAATGTTAACGTTCAAAATGGCAGAAGAATTTAAACACCAAGGCATCCATATTAATGCGCTTCAAATTAATCGGGTCAAACTATCCAAAGAAACGATTAAAAAAATGAAATCCTTTTGGAAAGTACTTGCATGGGCACAGAATCCGACCAGTTCTTTACCATCAGACATGGCAAATACTTATTTTCACATCTGCACGTCGGATGAATTTAAGAATATAACAGGGCAACTGATTAACCATAAGCGAGAAATTGTAAAGCCTTCACTTACCGAAAAAGGCTTTAATCAAGTAAAGAATATATTTGGTTCGGGGACTTATCCCAACTATGCAACTGAACCTGAATATGTTGAAAAACTATGGGAAATTTGCAATACGGTAATTGAAGGCAATTAAATTCACGTTTGTGAGAAATTATCGAGGAGGTTCTAAGGGGAAGGAGGTATTAGTAATAAAGATATTTATTTTTATTATGGTTTGTTTTGTTTCGATCACCATCATGAATGCCCTTATTAGAAAAGTATTGGGCGTAGAGAAAAAGAGACTATTTTCATACAACCACTTTTTCAATGACTTTCATAAATATGGGGAATGGGCCATTACACTAGTTTTTTTAATTATTAACATATCCATATCTGCTTCTATTGCTAATAACCCTTCTGACTCAATCAATCCGTTCCTTGTCTTTGCCTTGTTAGGTGCTGGTATTTCATTTGCGGTCTTCAGAGCCATTTTTGAAAAGATATATGCTGAAAATCCAAAAGACTATCTGTACACTTTAATCGAGATGGGTGTTGCTATTGTCATACTAGTTGGCAGTATGCGGCTATTATTATTTCCCGGGTATTTATTCTGAAGGCTATTACTTGAGAGTGAATAAGAATTTAAGGGCGGCCGAAATTGTATCTTCGGCCGCTTATTTTCTAGTAAGGATGTGTCGCTTGTTTTATTAACCCAAAAAAGTGCCTGTTTCTCTAAATGCGAGAACAGGCACGGTTACTCTTGTTTTCCATTAGGTACCACAAAAAGTCTGGTAAGGACGGTTTGGATCGGCAGGTAATGCGCAGTAATCCGAATGTTCATCAGAGTGGGCATAAGGGTTTGAAAGAACTTCTAGTAGACGCTCCATCACGCTGTAGTCTCCATTATCTACGGCAGCTTCTAGTGCTTCTTCTACCCGGTGGTTACGAGGGACAACGCTAGGATTATTACGTTGCATCAGTTCCTGTGAAGTGTCTTTCGATTCCTCTTGTCTACCTAATCTCGTCAGCCAACGCTCATACCACTGGGTGAATTCTTCTGTATCATTGAGAACGGTATCCTCATGGTTTCCAAGAGTTAATGCACGGAAGGTATTGGTATAGTCCGCTTGATGTTTATGCATGATACTCAGAAGGTCATCAATAAGAGATTCATCTTGTTCCTCTTCGTTAAAGATTCCGAGTTTAGCTCTCATTCCTGCTAGCCAATTCGCGTGAAACATCTTAATGAATTCTGATATTGCCCCTTGTGCTAGTTCGACAGCTTGCTCCTGATCGTCATGGAGCAATGGCAATAGAGTTTCAGCAAATCGTGCCAGATTCCATCCGCCAATGAATGGTTGATTGCTATATGCGTAGCGGCCTTCACGGTCTATAGAACTGAATACTGTTCCAGGATCGTAGGTATCCATAAATGCGCATGGCCCATAATCAATGGTTTCTCCACTAATGGTCATGTTGTCGGTGTTCATCACCCCATGAATAAAGCCAACTAGTTGCCACTTGGCAATTAACGCACTTTGGCGCTTAATTACTTCCTGTAAAAAAGAGAGATATTTATTGTCTTCATCTTCAACTTCTGGGTAATGACGTTTTATTGTATAGTCAGCAAGGGAACGAAGATCTTCTATTTTACCTATACCTGCTGCATATTGAAAAGTACCAACACGTAAATGACTAGCAGCTACTCGGGACAAAATGGCACCAGGCTGGTGGGTTTCGCGGATGACGGTTTCACCAGTTGTTACGACTGCTAGACTCCGGGTAGTTGGAATACCTAATGCATGCATGGCTTCGCTGATGATGTATTCGCGGAGCATCGGACCAAGTCCAGCTCTACCATCACCACCGCGGGAATAGGGTGTTCTACCTGAACCTTTGTATTGAATGTCAAAACGTTCATTTTGGGGCGTGATTTGCTCGCTAAGAAGCACGGCTCGACCGTCCCCTAGTATGTTTAAGTGGCCAAACTGATGACCTGCGTAAGCTTGAGCTAGAGGTGAAGCACTTTCAGGAATTTCATTACCTGCAAGTACGGCTACGCCTTCTTCGCTTTGCAACGTCTGGTCATTCAATCCAAGAGATTTGGCTAACGGAGTATTAAATATAACCAGTTTTGGTGAACGAACAGAGGTTGGGTCAGTGCTTGTAAAAAATGATTCCGGCAGACGGGCATAGCTGTTATCAAAGTTCCATCCTGCGTTTTTCTTTGTCATATTATCTTCCTTTCTTTATGTATTGGAGTAGTTGGTGTTTTTTAAAAAAGTATGTTCCCTTCTTTTACTATTTACTTCTGTTTATGTATTATACCCTTCTCAATCAGAGATAGCGTTCTTAATGAATTGTTCTCTTTGTACTTGCAACTAACTTCTATTTAAAGGAGTGTGCAACTGATGAGATTTATTCATCTAACAATTTGTTTAACTATGATTTTTTTAATGAGTGCTTGTAGTGAAGTTGAGCATACAGAGCGGATTTATCCTACTGTTACTTGTACTATTTCCACTAATCTTGCTCATATAAAAGAGGTTTATAGCCTTGATCCAAAAAGTATAGCAAATAAGAAGGTCGTGTCTATTCAGTTTGACTCTATCGTTAAAAAGGGTTATTCAGAGAACGTGCGAAATCTAGAACTTAAATTAATTGACCATCCCAACCTGATTAGTGCTAATTATGGTGGATTTCAAAATCCAGCTTTTGGTGATCGTAATGAAGTGACTGCCATTCACAGTTATCTATTTGAAGGATCTCATACTGAAGCAAAGAAATTCCTTGAAGAGGAAACATTTATACTTGTCTGGGAAGATGACGATGGAAAACAACAGCTTGAGCTTGATGATGAGGATTTCAATTTTATCGTAAAGTAGTGTTAAAAATAGTACCTTACTGAAATCAAACCGTGTTAAACGACCGACTTTTTATGTCTTCGACTCGCAAGCTCCGAAAACAGAATATGTATTAAAACAGAAATCAACAAGATTGGGTTATCAACCGGAGGGCCACTGAAATAGTAATTCTTATCCAGTACTTTAAGAACCTATTGTATATATGGGACAGGATAGGTGATTTTCGTTTTAGGCGGACGCTTTCCGCGGGCGAGCACCAAGCCTCCTCGGGCCAATAGGAAGTTGGTCACGAAGGCGCTACCACAGGATGTGGTGTTCTAAGCCATCGTCCCTTTGCCCTGCGGGGTCTCGTCTGTCTCGCTTTTTCCGCTGGAGTCGCCGCCTTCCACTTCAATCAAAAGTAGATATGCTTTTTATCTAAAAGAGTGGTTTCAACAAATCTTCGTCTAGTTTCATTCTGATTTAACTATTTATTTTACACTAGTTTTTCAGTGACTCATCAACCGGTTCTCCTCTTTTTTCTGTTATATAGGTAGAACCATATGAAATAAGTGACAACTCCTACCATAAATAAGCTGAAATCGCCGATTGGTCTTTGTCTATCGCTGATAGACCTACCCAAATCGCCAATTAAGTCGTTTTACATCATATAAGAAATTAGCAGAGCCCTAGAGTATTCTGGAACAAAAAACAAACACGAAGTTATAGCCTTCGTGTTTGTTGAGTATGCGTGCTTCTTTTAGGATTTCTTATTCTTCCTTTTGATGAACCAATATGATAGATAAATGATGTAGATCGGTGTAGCTATGTAAATCATATAAGGAAATCTCCCATATGATTCAATATTGATGACTACTAAAAGCGCTCCTAGAAATACTGTTACAATGGTACCGTATTTAGGCAAGGGCACTTCTTTTAGGCTAGGTATTTTGAGTTTACTTACCATTAAGAAACACAAACCTGTAAATATAACAGTTGTCACGATACTTGGGATTTGTTCATTGAATAACGTTAATAAAGCTAGTATTCCACCGGCGGCTGTGATGGGTACCCCAGTAAAGTAAGTGCTTGATTCATCTTCCGGAGCCGTGTTAAATCGCGCTAATCGATATGCACCAAAGAGTGGGAATAAACCAGAAACGGCAAGACCAAGAAAGCCATTATTGAAGAATATTGTGTAGTAGACTAAAAAACTTGGAGCTACACCGAAAGTGACGATATCGGCTAATGAGTCTAGTTCTTTCCCTAAGGGGCTTTCAACATTTAACATCCTTGCTAACCTGCCATCCATACTGTCCAACATCATTCCAATGAGAACCAATACCGCAGCATTTGTATATTGGTGGTTTGCGGCATATCCAATGGACAAGAATCCGCAGAATAAATTACCTAGTGTAAAAATATTAGGTATTTGTTTTCTTATATACATATTGCATTGCACCTCACATACATTAATTAGTTAGACCACAAACGTTTTTAAATGAATTAGGTCTTGGGACAGAAAAAATCATGAATTCGAAACCTTTCATGATTGTGTCTAATATAGGGACCCTTTTCAATTCATTATACCCTTCTTACACTAAGAAAGTGGTTAAGATTTTTTAGATTTCTAATAAAAGCTAGCATCATCTACTTTTATCACAAGATTTTTTCATGATACCATAGGAGTATATAAAACTATACGATAGGGGAGAGATTTTATGTTCTTAGAGAAGATTAAGAATGGATTAAATCAAAATCAGCCTCTTTTTATCGGTGAGGATACTGCGATGCGTTCGGCTGTTCTTATTCCGCTTGTTCGAGTCAATGAAGAGTGGCATGTCCTATTTGAGGTCCGTTCGCTGACCATGAGAGCTCAACCAGGCGATATTAGTTTTCCAGGTGGACGAATTGATCCAACAGATGCGACACCACTAGATGCTGCGATTCGTGAAACACATGAAGAGTTAGGTATCGATCCTGCAGCCATACACGTGATGGGGCAGATGAGTGCATTTATTCCTACGTCATCATTTGTTGTGTATCCATTTGTGGCGACTATTGATAATCATTTAGCACATCAGCTTAATAAAGATGAGGTAGAAGAAGTGTTCACGGTTCCAGTCAAGTGGTTGTTAGACTATGAACCCTATTTACATAAGGT
>JBFELW010000077.1:0-7979 GCA_041551995.1 Paenisporosarcina sp. | reverse complement strand
TACTAAGGGAGGATTTGTCCTATATGATGTGACGAATCCAGAAGCCCCTAAAGAACTAGGTTTCTGGGAATCACCTTCTCAGGCGCGGGGTACACATGAACTTTATCTAACTGTTCAAGATAACAATGTATATGTTTTAACTGCTGATAATTACGCAGACTACTACTCTCGTGGAGAGCATATGGATGTTTCGTTTGTAGATGTCAGCAACCCAACTAACCCAGAAACAATTTATGAATTTAACCCCCGTGATCATATTGAAGAAGTAAGCGATGAGAATTACAACGGCTACAACTGGACTGATGAAGATGGTATTAGTCGAGTAGCATTTGCACATAGTGTTAAAACAGATGGGAACGGAACTACTGCTTACCTTTCTTACTGGGATTTAGGAACAATTATTTTGGATATTAGCGATGCTAAAAACCCTGTTTATTTGGGTAAAACAGACTTTGCATCAACTGTTCAAGGAGCTGCACATTCCATGGACCTTGCAAAAGGTGGAAACGTTTTAATTGAAACTAGAGAAGTTTTTGGTCCGGTTCGTAGCGGATTCGAATCTTCATATGGATACACGATGATCTATGATATTAAAGATAAAACAAACCCGAAACTCCTGAGCACGTTTAAAACAGATTTTACAGAAAAAATTCCTGGTGGTTCTACAGTTCATGACCCGAAAGTTCATGGCAACACACTTTACCTCTCTCACTATTCTGGTGGCGTTAGAATGGTTGATATAACAAACCCTTCCGCTCCAGTAGAAACGGGCGCTTACATTCCTAGTAAGTCGAATATTTGGGGAGTGTTTGTCGATCGGAATTATGTTCTAGCTTCCGATATGGGTCAGGGATTAAAAGTATTACAACGAAGTGGAAGTCAGCAATCTACTACGGATGCAGGTACTCCTACTCAATAAGGGAACTTTGTTTAATAACCCCTCTACATTTTAAAAATACAAAAAGGAGAGCCATGTGATTTTATCACATGGCTCTCCTTTTTTGTTGCATAGAAATCATATTGAAAACTGGTGATTGATTAAGAGTAAAATTCGAGGAACGAACACATTCGTCTATTAACACAATTAGATAATACTTTATATGATTATTTCTGTGTTTTGAATTTATTCTTGAAACGGTTAGTTTTCTTCATTCTAAAAACCGTCAAGCTTCATAAAATCTCACTCCTTCAGTTGAAGGTTTCGTGACAAGACATTCGTAAAGTGGGAAATTTCTCCTCAATCGGTTTGCAATCTTTTCTTCCTCACCTTTTTTTACGGCAATGAATAAAGAGGGACCCGCACCACTAATGGCAGTTCCGAATGCACCCATTTCTCTACAAACTGTTCGGATTGCTTCGAAGACAGGGAATCTAGTTTTTCTGAAAGGTTCGTGATATTCATCCTTTTCCATTAAGCGCCCGGCAGTTTCCCAATCGCCTCGTGCCAACGCAGCAGAAAGAACATTACCAGCAGCACTCCCTCGTGTTGCCACACCATGTGTGATTGATTCTGGCAGCAATCCTCTTGAATCTGTTGTCAGGTATTCAGTAGGAGATACTAGAATTACTACCCCTATATCAACTTCCGGCACACCTATCACTTCAAGGGTATCTCCATCAAAATATGAGATTGTTAAACCTCCTAAAAAAGAGGCAGAAACATTATCGGGATGCCCTTCTATTTCGCTGCCGATTTTTACTTTTTCATTCACTGGCAAGTTCATGCCAAGCAAACGATCTGCAATTTCAATGCCACCTGCAACAGCTGCAGCACTACTTCCTAGTCCTCTGCCTAATGGGATATCAGATTCCACCAAAAGTTTTGCGGTAGGAAGCTGGCGGTTATATCGCTTCGCAACTGCATGAATTGTAGATACAATCAAATTATCTGAGCCGCTTGATAACTGTTGATAGCCTACATTTGTATTGTTCACTTTCCATTCAGGTGCAGGCGATACAGTGATTGTTAGATGAAGGTCTAATGCCAATCCAATCGAATCAAACCCAGGTCCAAGGTTTGCAGTAGATGCTGGAATTCTCACTGTAAACTGTTGCCAGCTCATGCCTTTACACCTTTCTTCAAGCCCTTCCAAAACTGTTCCATATCTTCTGGAACGAGGAGTGCCTTATCTTCATTGACCGAGATTGCTGTATCCGGATCTTTCAACCCATTACCAGTCAGTATAGCGACAACTGTTGAACCTTTTTCTATGTTTCCATTCATCACTTGTTTTTTTATACCTGCAATAGACGCACAGGATGCAGGTTCAGCAAAAATACCTTCTTTTGCAGCAATTAGTTGATACGCTTCCAGAATTTCTTCGTCTGTGGCAGCCAAAATGGTGCCATTTGATTCGTCGAGTGCTTTTAAGGCAAGGTTCCAACTAGCTGGGTTACCAATTCTGATTGCCGTTGCAATGGTTTCTGGGTTTTTAACGACTTGATTGTTTACAATCGGAGCTGCACCTGCAGCTTGAACACCAAGCAATAATGGACGTTTTGTGCCTTTCTTTTCAGCGTATTCGCTAAAGCCTTTCCAAGCTGCCGAAATATTTCCGGCGTTTCCAACAGGCAACGCAAGAATATCAGGTACTTTTTCCAGCTGTTCAATGATTTCGAACGCAATTGTTTTCTGTCCTTCTAATCGATATGGATTAACTGAGTTAACCAGTGCAATACCGTCTTCTTGACCCACTTCACGTACCATTTCAAGTGCTTCATCAAAGTTCCCTTTTATAGAAAGGATTTCCGCTCCATACATTTTCGCCTGGGCAAGCTTACCGAGTGCAATGCGTCCTTCTGGGATAACCACGATTGTTCGCAGACCCGCTCTTGCTCCGTATGCAGCAGCAGAGGCTGAAGTGTTGCCGGTTGATGCGCAAATCAGAACCCTCTTTCCTTCTTCTTTAGCTTTTGCCACAGCCATAACCATGCCTCGATCCTTGAAAGAACCAGTTGGATTGGCCCCTTCCAATTTTACAAAGAGGTTTATTCCCCATTCTTCAGATAATTTTTCTAATCGGACCAGAGGGGTATTCCCTTCGTTGAGTGTTAATGCCGGTGTGTTTTCCGATACGGGAAGCCACTCTTTATAGTGTTCAATCAAGCCTGACCATCTCATGCTGGTTCATCCCCTTCAATACGATAATGGCTGATGATGCTTGCCATTCCTTCTAAATCCTTTATTACATCTAGATGTTGTTGTCTTGAAATTTTATGTGTCAGTAAAATAATTTCAGCTTGGCCATCCTTTCTATCAGGATGCTGCTTAACCGATTGGAGGCTCGCATGATGATTGCTATAGATGGACGTCAGTTTGGACAACACACCAACCTCGTCTTTCACGAGTAAACGGTGAAGATACTTCGCGTAGCACTGATTATTAGATTTAATTTCTCGTTCATGCTGAGCTGCGTGTACTCGTTTGCCGTTTACTCCAAGCAGCATATTTCGACAAGCTGAGATAATATCAGAGACGACTGACGTTGCTGTTGGAAGCGATCCAGCACCTGGTCCGTAAAGCATCGTTTCCCCAACTGCATCCCCATAGATGTAGACGGCATTTAATTCGTTGTTAACCGACGAAAGCAAATGGGTATTCGCTAGGAAGACTGGTTCTACTGCTACTTCGATTCCGTCTTCATTTTTTTTCGATGACCCTACCATTTTCATCGTGTACCCAAAATCCGCTGCAATCTCCATATCTCCATCACGAATCTCTTTCATCCCTCTCACCAAAACATCATCAAGATGTACTTCCGTTGAAAATGCTAGTGAAGATAGAATGACCATTTTTCTGGCTGCATCCAAACCATCAACGTCCGCTGACGGATCTGCCTCTGCATACCCTAATTCAGTAGCTTTTTCCAAAGCCTTTTCATAGCTCATATTTTCCTGTTTCATTTTTGTCAAAATAAAATTTGTTGTACCGTTCACGATTCCCATCATACTTGAAATTCTGTCTGATGCGAGTCCGTCCTCCAGTGTACGAATAATTGGGATGCCTCCTGCAACACTTGCTTCATAAAACAAATCGCATTTCTGAGCATCCGCCAATTTCATTAGATCATGCCCGTATTCCGCCATTACATCTTTATTAGCCGTCACGACTTGTTTTCCTGCAAGAAGTGCACTTTCTATCGCCTGCTTCGCGTCATCAATTCCACCCATCACTTCAACGATGATATCAATGGATGAGTCATTTAATAAGTCCTGGACATCGGTTGTAAATACATCTTGATTCAACGTATCAAGCCTATCTTTATAGATATCCCGGATTAGCACCTTTTTAATGACAACTGGAACACCCAATTTATGATACAGATCTTGTTGATGCTGCTGAATTATAGCTGCAACTCCTTTACCGACTGTTCCAAAACCCAATAAACCTATAGAAATTTCTTTTCTCATTGACGACTCCCCCTACTATGTGTACACTGTAAAAAAACATATGTCCTTTGTATATGGACATTATAGTATGGTTTAACTTTGATTACAACCCCTTAATTAACTAAAACTCGATAGGACTTGATAGGATGAAAGTATGTAAATTCGGCGGAACATCAGTAGCCAGTGCAGAACAAATTAAGAAAGTGGCAAACATTATTAAGGAAGACCGAGCTCGGAAAATTATCGTTGTTTCAGCTCCAGGGAAGCGATTTGACGGGGATGTAAAAGTAACGGATATGCTTATCTGTCTCTCGGAGGCAGCTCTTAACGGCAACGAAATAGAGGAAAAATTCAACAAAGTAATCGCTCGCTACGGAGAAATAATAGAAGATCTTGGCATGGGACGGGAAATTCAAGACATCATTGAAGTAGATCTGCGCAATCTCCTCCTATTTGGCAAAAATAATCCCGGTTTATTTTCAGACCAAATAAAAGCAAGCGGAGAAGATAATTCAGCCAAGATTGTTGCTGCGTACTTGGTTTCAATTGGTGTTCACGCTGAATATGTAAGCCCTAGAGAAGCAGGACTTTTCGTTAACGATTTACCTGGACGTGCACAAGCACTTCCTAAAGCATACAGCCAGCTATCTGCCTTAAGAAAAAAAGAAGCTATTACTGTCTTCCCAGGCTTTTTCGGCTATACAAATGAAGGAGTTTTGCGTACTTTCGATAGAGGCGGATCGGATATTACGGCCTCCATTTTGGCAGCAGCGGTAAATGCCGAACTATACGAAAACTTTACCGATGTTGATTGTGTATTTTCAGCAAATCCACGAGTCATCGACAATCCTGTTGAAATTGACAAAATGACATACCGTGAAATGCGAGAATTGTCATATGCGGGATTTGCTGTCCTTCATGACGAAGCGCTGATGCCCGCATTTATTAAGTCCATCCCGGTTTGTATAAAAAATACGAATAACCCCCTGGCACCAGGCACAATGATTGTCTCAGAAAGAGACTATTCGTTAAGACCGGTTACTGGCATATCAGCCGACAGCGGTTTCTCAACTTTATACGTCAGCAAATATTTGATGAATCGTGAAATAGGATTCGGCCGAAAACTGCTTCAAATTCTTGAAGACGAAGGCATTTCCTATGAACACATACCATCCGGAATTGATAATATATCGGTTATTCTACGTAGCCACCAACTATGTAATGAAAAAGAAGAACGAATTATCACTCGAGTAAAGTCTGAATTGCATGCAGATGATGTTCATATACGCAATAATTTCTCCATGATTATGCTCGTTGGAGAAGGCATGAACAACACAATAGGTCTTGCTGCGCGTGCTACGGCTGCTATTTCCCGAACAGGTGCCAATATCGAAATGATCAACCAAGGATCATCTGAAGTGAGCCTTGTCTTTGGGGTACTCAAAAAAGACGAAGCGAAAATATTAAATGAACTGTACAAAGAATTTTTCATCCCTGCTTTAGTTATTTAGGATTAACACTCATATCTGCACACAAAAAGGAGCCAACAATGTTGGCTCCTTTTGAAGTGCAATTAATTCAAATATAACTTGATTAAAGTCTCTCCCCCATACTACTTTCCTTCCTGGGGATTAGAAATTGAACCCATGAATAAGATTGCATCTGTTTTCTCATCAGTAATGGCAATAAAAAATGGTCGATTAACTTCCATTTTAATTGTAGCTGACGCTGACTCCTTAACCATCTCAACGGAGGTGACGGCAGCCGCTTCTGTACCCTCTTCATTGACATCGATAAATGTTTTTTGTTTTACCTGACTAATCCATATCGGATTCGTATCATTTATTGTAACCATTTTTGAAAAATTTGCATCTTTTTCATAAAAAGCCGATGGCATTCCTAGCTTCTCTAATGCTTCATTTAACACGACTTCATATTCCATTTGAAATTTCGGCAGCATGATACTTACTTCTTGTTTTTGAAATTCTATTTTCCATTTCTTAAAGCTATCATTGGTGAGGATGGTTTTGAATTCTTTTAGTGCAAAGTCTTCCCTTGGCAGAAATATGTTCATACTCATTTCGCCATCACCATAAGGTAAAGAAATGGCTTGAAAATTTTCGTTTTCCAAATAAGCTAATTCTTCGTTAAGAGTCATTAGTTGCACTTCTTTTGTGGTACCGTCTTCTAAGTAAAAAGTTCGTTTCTCTGTTTGTTTATCATCAAATTCAAACTGCCAATCACCTTTAAAGTAAATCGCGTTAATCAGTATCGCTACTAATCTAGAATCTAATGGATTTTGAACAATTTTTTCAATTTTATTATTCGTCGATTCAGACACCCAATCATTAATAGTATCAGCTGATGTTGAATCAAATATATCAATCTCCTGAATTTCCGCATTAAAATAATCTTGATTATCTTGAGCAAACTGATTTTGGAATTGATAGTTTTCATTTAACCAGATCGAGTTACCAATGGTTAGTTGAATTTCTTCTGAGTCGCTCTGTAAAATAGACATCAATGAGGCATTCGCTTGATTCATCTCGTCGACATCAATGCCTTCAGCTTGCAAGACATTCGCTATTTCAGTTTTCGTTACTCCATCGGCTCCGTTATAAACCATAGACAGAGCCATAAAAAGACTCGTTGGTGAAATAAATGTATTTCCGTTATCATCAGCATCTATTATCGTTAACAAATCCATTCCTAATTGATTACTAGATGAAACGATTTTTTTATAATCGTCTTTACCAAAATTCACTTTGTTAAAGCTTTGCGAATTGTTATCCTGAATATCCGTATCTCCACAGCCTGCTGTCAGTATAAAGAGGCTCAATAGTATAAGTAGTATTACAATTCTTTTCATGTTCACCACACTCCTCCCTTCATTAGACTGGATAAACTAGGAAAAGTTACATGATTATCACAACCACTTTATAGTATCCCATGACGAGTCGAACTACTTACCGTATAATAAGAACTTACACTAAATACAAAAATCTATTAGATACAAAGGAGATACGTATGTTTGATTGGAGAAATATATTTCGTGGAATAGCTATGGGAACAAGCGATATTATTCCCGGGGTCAGTGGAGGAACCATCGCCGTTCTGCTAGGAATCTACGATCAATTTATTAATGCCGTGAGTGGCATTACAACAAGAGAATGGAAAAAGCACGTTCCTTTCTTACTAACTCTCGGCCTTGGGATGATTTCAGCCATTCTTCTACTTAGTCACGCCGTGGAATGGTTACTTGAAGAATATCCAGAACCAACGAACTTCTTTTTTCTTGGGTTAATTGCTGGGATTCTGCCCTTTTTATTGAAGGAAGCCAGTTCTCGAGGAACCTTTAAGACTAAACATGTTGTCGTATTTTTAATTGGTGCTGTTTTAGTCGCAAGTATGTCATTCTTTAAACCCGTTGAAGCCGGCAACCCAATTGAAACACTCACGTTGATGTCAATCATTGGTTTATTCTTAGCAGGTGCTGGTGCAAGTATGGCCATGCTGCTACCAGGAATCAGTGGTTCATTTATTTTACTAATCATCGGTGTCTATCATACAGCTATAAACGCCCTTACAAC
>JBFELW010000076.1:0-8016 GCA_041551995.1 Paenisporosarcina sp. | reverse complement strand
TCAGTGTATGGAGAAAACATTTTATCCCATCATTAGACTTGATTGGAATAGAAAATCATTACTCTTATTTATATGGAGATGTCAAAACTGGTTTACCTAAATGGATTGGTTATTATTTAGGATTTCAAATCATTGATACCTTTAAGAAAAAACAAGGTCCTTTAAAACCAAACGAAATATATCAACTATCATCAGAAGAACTAGTGGCAGGTTCGAGCTACGCAGACTACAAGTGAAATAATCTCCCTTCACTAGAAGAGAGATTATTTCATTACATTAAAACTGACATCTAAAAGCTCGAAAGCCAATTACATTACGTTGCTCTTCAATGAAGGTGTGATGTTCATCCCATAAATCGTATAAACGCATCGGAATATTCTCGGATTGATTCACATCATTTAGAGCAGTTTGAATAAGTTGTGATGGAGTTTTTAATATATCGATTTGTGTGAATCCGACTTCTTTCAATTTTGAAATCCAATCTTCCTCATTTAAGATTTCATTAATACCATATAGGCTACTTACTTTCTTTTGTATTTCATCTGGCAGTTCTCTTTCAGCAGTCATTTCTATGATGAACATACAACCGTCTTTTTTCAAAACTCTTGAAAGTTCTTTTAATGTCTTAGAAATTTCAGTAAAGGCAATCACAGATTCTGCTAATACGAATTCAAAAGAGTCATCTGCCAGATGCAAGTTTTGTGAATCTCCTAGTATGACTTTAACCATTGAGTCATCATGTTTAAATCGCTCTTTCGTTTTTTCAATCATAAGTGGGTGGCTATCTATTGCGGTCACTAGGCAACGGAATTTGTTTACTAAATATTCAGCTGTTTGACCTGTTCCACAGCCTATATCTAATACAGAATCAGACGGGTTGATAATTTCATTTTTAAAAATAGACTGAGTTAAAGCAAACCCACCAGGATGCGCACCACCAATTCCAAAGTGAGCTAATAAATCTAAGTATTCATTGGTCAAAAAAATTCCTCCTCTACAGCATAATATGAGGAAGATTTATTTATAACTAGTAAATTACTGGAGGGAAACAAAAACTCATCGATTAAGATTTTAATAAAAAGCATTGTTAAAAAACAATGTTATTTTACCTTTGTTGAATGTAGCGCAAAGATGCGAGATCCCTGTGGACAAGGCGAGGAGGGGCATTGAAAAAATAAATTAAATTATTTCTTAGTTAGCAAAGCGATGCAGAAACATGCGCAAATAAAAAAACGGCTAATAAATGAGGTTTTGAAAAATCCACATTTATAGTCGTTTTTATTTATTAACTTAGTTTTCATCGGTTTCTCTTTTATCGTTTATCATTGGTACAAGATTAAATATCTCGTGGTTTTCAAATACGTCAACGAGACGATCAATCCATTCAAAATAATTATTAATATAAATCAGCTTTTCAATATCAGTTTGCACTTCATTTCGTAGTTCCACGCTGATAGTAGGATCTTTTTCAAGCTCTTGAAGTTCACTTAAAGATCTTCTAATCGACTTAGTATGAAGTTCAACAGATCTTCGCCATTTAATTGTAAAAAGATCTATAAAGCTTTGATACCAATCATCCGTTGCTTGATATAAATCTTTCCTTACTCCTTTTTTCCAAGCACGCTCAACTAATTTCAAGTCTGATAATGCTCTGACAGAAGTGCTCATACTAGTCTTACTCATCCCTAGTTTTTCAGTCATATCATCTAGTGTTAATGGTTCGTTTTGATAAAACATCATGCCATACTGTCTACCAGCCGAAGGTGTTAAACCGTAAAGATGAATATTTTGAGCTATTGTTTCAATAATACGCTCACGTGCTTTTTCTAGTTTATCTTTTCCTTCCATATGTAGAACCCCCCACTGTAACAACTTCCATTCAGATTATTTAAGCGTATAATAACAAATCTTAAAATGCAATTTATAATCATTATACTTTGCACAGTTTTTACTGTGCAAACAGTTTATAAAGTTATTACTGTTGTATTACAAAAAGATTACATCTATACTAAAGAAGGATTCGTTTAAGAATCGTAAGGAGTGTAATTATGAATGACCGACCAATTAAGAAAAAAATCGAAGTGAGGGGTGCTACAAAAATTTTCGGCAAAAACAGCAAGCGTGCTGGGCAGCTGATTAAAGAAGGTAAGTCGAAAAAAGAAATATTGAAAGAAACTGGAGCGACTGTTGGGGTAAACAATGCAACCTTTGACGTTTATGAAGATGAAATTTTTGTCATAATGGGATTGTCTGGAAGTGGGAAATCCACCCTCGTTAGGTTAATAAACAGGTTGATTGATCCTACAATTGGACATATTTTACTTGATGGCGAAGATATTGTGCAGATGAACAAAGAACAACTTCGTGAAGTAAGACGTAATAAAATTAGTATGGTGTTTCAAAATTTTGCACTTCTTCCTCATAAGACGATTATCGAGAATACAGAATATGGCTTGGAAATTCAAGGCATTGCAAAAGTAGATCGTCAAGAAAGAGCGAAAGAGTCTTTAAAGTCAGTTGGACTTGCTGGTTATGAAGATCAGTATCCCAATCAATTAAGTGGCGGTATGCAACAGCGTGTAGGTCTAGCGAGAGCACTCGCAAATGATCCAGACATTTTGCTGATGGATGAAGCTTTCAGTGCTTTGGACCCGTTAATTCGTAAAGACATGCAGAACGAATTGTTACAACTCCATAGCGAAATGGGTAAAACGATTATTTTCATCACTCATGACCTTGATGAGGCTCTCCGAATTGGAGATCGTATTGCTTTAATGAAAGACGGGGACATCGTACAAATCGGAACACCAGAAGAAATTTTAATGAGCCCATCTAACGATTATGTTGAACGTTTCGTAGAAGATGTCGACTTATCTAAAGTTTTGACAGCCGGTCACGTCATGAAGAAAGCGGATACTATACTAGTTGACCGAGGTCCACTTGTTGCACTTCGTCTTATGAAACAACTAGGTATTTCTTCTATTTATGTAGTAGATAAGAGTAACCGTTTGCTAGGGGCTGTAACAGCGAAAGATGCATTACGTGCTTCTGAAACTGGGAAGTTGCTTGCTGAAGTTATACTTACCAATCTCCCACTCGTTTCAGCAGAAACGGTACTGACGGAATTGTTTGATGTTGTGTCGACGGCATCGATTCCTGTAGCAGTTGTTTCTGATGATCAAAAGATACAGGGAATTATTATTAGTGGAGCACTGATTGGTGCTTTAGCTGGTGATAATAAGTTTATTAATAGTGATAGATTAGTAGACTCTTTGGAGCAATCGGGTACGGAGGTGAATGAGAATGGATAAACTTTTACCACGTCTTCCGTTCGCTGAGTGGATTGACAATGCTGTAGATTGGCTTGTTACTACATTTGGAACTGTATTTGATGGAGTTGCTTATCTATTAGAGAGTATTGTTGAGGGATCTGTGGATATCATGGATCTGGTTCCATCAATAGCACTTGCTGTTGTGTTTGCCTTAATTGCGTGGCTTATTTCCACGAGAAAAATTGCTTTATTCTCGCTGATTGGTTTATTATTCATCGATTATTTAGGCTATTGGTATCCAATGCTTCAAATGTTAGCACTTGTTTTGACCTCAGTCTCTTTTGCTATCACAATTGGTATTCCAATTGGTATTTGGGGCTCACAGAAATCTAGTGTTCGTAAAGTAGTTATTCCGATACTCGATTTAATGCAAACAATGCCTGCATTTGTCTACTTGTTACCAGCCATATTCTTTTTCAATATCGGTGTGGTTCCTGGGGTTGTGGCTTCGGTTATATTTGCAATGCCTCCCACAATTCGTTTAACAATGTTAGGTATTCAGCAAGTACCAGAAGATTTAATTGAAGCAACTGAAGCGTTTGGTTCAACTACATGGCAACGGCTAAGTAAGGTTCAAATCCCGCTTGCAAAACCAACCATTATGGCTGGAGTTAACCAAAGTATCATGCTGTCGCTATCGATGGTTGTTATTGCTTCTATGGTAGGAGCGCCAGGACTTGGTGCAGAAGTTTATCGAGCAGTAACACAGTTAAAAACCGGCGTAGGATTTGAAGTCGGCTTATCTATTGTAATTATAGCTATTATGCTAGACCGAATTACGCAACACGCAGGAAAGAATAAAAAAGGAGGAACAACATTATGACATTATCAAAAAAAATTACAGGACTTGGAGCAATTGCTCTACTAGCACTAGGACTCACTGCATGTGGGGACGATGAAGGAACGGAAAAAGATACATCTACAGAAACTAAATCAGTAGGTGAATCATTAGACTACAAAATTACTGGAATTGATCCAGGTGCTGGACTTATGGCTGCAACAGAAAATGCAATTGTAGATTATGAACTAGAAGACTGGAGTGTTGTTGCAGGGTCAAGTGCCGCAATGACAGCTGCTCTGAAAAAAGCTTATGATAGTGAAGAACCAATCATCGTTACAGGTTGGACACCTCACTGGAAATTCGCTAAATACGATTTGAAATATCTTGAAGATCCAAAAGAAGTTTTTGGTGGAGAAGAAGAAATTCGTACAATAGGTAGAACTGGATTAGCAGAAGATTTACCAGAAGCTCACCAAATCCTTTCACAATTCAACTGGACTCAAGAAGATATGGGTGCAGTAATGATTGCCATTCAAGACGGTGAAAAAGAAGATGTAGCTGCTCGAACATGGGTAGATGAAAATGCAGAAAAAGTCTCAGAATGGACTAAGGACGTTGAAAAAGTAGATGGCGATGAAATTAAACTTGCTTATGTAGCTTGGGATAGTGAAATTGCAAGCCATAACGTTATGAAACTTGTATTGGAAGATATGGGTTATGATGTAACGTTAGTACAAGTTGAAGCAGGTCCTTTATGGACAGCTATAGCGGATGGTAGTGCAGATGCTTCACTTGCTGCATGGATGCCTCTAACACATAAAACATATGCTGATAAATTTGAAGGAGACTTTGAAGAACTTGGTGTAAATATGACAGGTGTTAAAATCGGTTTAGTTGTCCCAACGTATATGGATATTACATCGGTTGAAGATTTAAAAGAATAATATATAAATAGAGAAGGCACATTACTTTAACGAGTAATGTGCCTTTTTTTTTGATGGTTACAATTAGAGAATCAAACATTGTATTTAAAGCGTAGAATACGTATTTGTAGTAAAGTAAAAACCAAGATATTTAATCCATTTATAATTATTGTGATAAGGAGAAACTAAATGATCAAGAGATTAGTCATTACTGGTTACAAACCACATGAATTGGGTGTATTTAATGATCAACACCCTGGAGTAAATTTTATAAAAAAGGCACTGAGAGCTAGATTATTGTCTTTACTGGATGATGGACTTGAATGGGTTATTGTAAGTGGACAATTAGGAGTGGAAACATGGTCGATAGAAGTTGTTATTGAATTAAAAGAAATCTATCCTCAACTAAAATATGCCATTATCACGCCGTTTTTAGACCAAGAAAAAAACTGGAATGATCTTAAAAAGGAGAAATATCAATCACTACTTACAAAAGCAGACTTTCAAATCAGTGTTACGAAAAAGCCCTATGAAGGTCCTTGGCAATTTATCGAGAGAAACAAGTTCGTCATTCGAAATTCTGATGGCTTACTTATTGTTTACGATGAAGAAAACGAAGGTTCACCTAAATTTATAAAGAATGAAGCAATGAAATATGCTGAAGTAAATGACTATCGAATCATTAGTATTACAGCAGATGATTTACAGTTGACGGCTGAAGAAGAACAACAAAATCACTGGTCGGAATAATAGCCTATTTTCAAAACCTTAACATATTTATACAGATTTCTTAATGAGTTTCCCTAGGGATGTCGATAACCATGAATATCTTCCTATAGATAAAAGCTAATATAAAATCGTTTTATGGAAAGAATAAATGATTAAGGAAGAGAGAGATTTTAAATTTATTCTATCGATGTAAAAGGGGATTAGCATGGGGAAATTAAATGATATATACCCAATTGCAATTGAGCTTACAAAACAAAATGTGAATCGTCATATTGATCGCTACTTAGAAGTAAAAGAAGAATTACCTGATTTCGAAAGATATATTGCTGAAATGCACACGTATATTGGAGAGATTTGGCTAGATATTTGGTTGAATAAAGCATTGAATAAAGTTCCGAAAAAGGAGAAAAAGTTATTTTTACATGAACACGGATTTGTAACAACAGGTATTGACCATAGAATTGTTGATAAAATGTTTCGTAATGAAATAAAAATGTTTCGTCCTTTTAACGTTCTTGAGTGGCTCGAAGAAACCTATTCTAAAAATAAAGAAGATTGGGACCTCTGTTATGTCCAAGCAAGAGAAAACTACTCCAAACTACAAAAAGAGCAGGGAGAAGTGGGAAATCAGTGGCTCGTCCACACAAGTCTTCAAAAGGTAACTCATGATTTCTTTAAGGAGCATTCTCTTCTACTATATATCCACGTTCGTCATTACATCGCGAAAAAACTAGCTAATGATTTTAAAAATAATCCTAAGTTTTTTTATATAGAACCCTACATGTTGGAACATCAGTTAGTGGTACAAGGATCTTTTAACATAGAGGACTATGTTAAAATTCCTGATTTTTTTGAAGAGTATACGGGTGGAATACATTCTTTAATGGATTGGGGACGGAGCCACTATGAGTACGAGACGTATTATTATTATTATGAAAGAATCGTTTATGACTTTATTTCAGAGTTAGCGCCAAAGCAAGTCATGAAACAGGTATCCGATGAGTTGCAAGATAAATTTACGAAAGCTTATGGCGTGAAAATAACTACTGAACATCTTATTGACTTGTTAAGGGATGAGTTGGTTGATTTAACTGACGCATGCTTCGATGAGTTACAAGAAGAATACGTTAAAGATTTACTTCTACTATCAAATATTCCATTCAATCAAGAACTGCATCTTGAGATTTTTAATAAAGATGTAGATGAAAGAGAGCGAAGAGTTAAAGAAGAGCTTGCTGAACGAGCAAGAGTGAAAGCTGAAGAGGAAAGAATCTTCAATGAGATCTTTGGCCAAGCGTATGCGCCAACTTTAGGGAAAAGCAAGAAATATGTACTTCATATTGGACAGACGAACTCCGGTAAAACATATCAAGCCCTTCAAAAAATGAAAGAAACTGAAAGTGGTTGGTATCTTTCACCACTTCGACTACTTGCGTTAGAGGTGTATGACAAACTAAATAATGAAGGGATTCTTTGTACATTAAAAACTGGTGAGGAGGAAAAACTAACAGAAGGGGCTAAACATATCTCTTCAACGGTTGAGATGTTTCATGATAAAGAATTCTATGATGTAATCGTCATAGACGAGGCCCAGATGATTGCAGACAAGGACCGAGGATTTTCTTGGTATCAAGCCATTATGAAGGCTAATGCTAAAGAAGTTCACATTATTGGTAGCCAAAATATTAAATCCATGCTTTTCGATCTTCTAGAAGGTTCTAACATTGAATTGAATGAATATTACCGAGAAACTCCTTTGGAGGTTGAACAAAGAGAATTTAGTCTAAATGATACGAAGAATGGAGATGCGCTTGTCTGTTTTTCAAGAAGGAAGGTACTTGAAACGGCTTCAACGCTACAAAAGAACGGTCATAACGTTAGTGTCATTTACGGAAGTATGCCACCCGAGAACAGAAAGAGACAAATTGAACGTTTTAATCATGGAGATACTTCCGTTGTCGTTTCAACGGATGCTATAGGAATGGGTCTGAATCTGCCAATTCAACGTATTGTTTTCCTAGAAAACGAAAAATTTGATGGAATTCGTAGAAGAAGATTAACTTCGCAGGAAGTAAAACAAATTGCAGGGCGGGCGGCACGAAAAGGGATTTACGACATTGGAAAAGTTGTATTTACCTCAGACATTAAAGAGATGCAAAAGTTACTCGAGCAAGAAGATGAACCTGTACAAATTTTCGCAATTGCTCCTACAACAGCAGTGTTTGAACGGTTTCAAAAGCACTATCGAGAC
>JBFELW010000075.1:0-8023 GCA_041551995.1 Paenisporosarcina sp. | reverse complement strand
TTCTTCATCTTTATTAAACGGACGACCATCAATATATTCGTCAGGTTTTCTTGAAAGTGGATAGATTCGAGGCATAATAAATGCCAATACGATACCCGCTAACATGACTGTTAAATAAAACGGGATGAAGTAACTGCCAAGTTCTAATTCTTCAATAACAACGATTGCGAAGGTAATAGAAACAACTGAGAAGGTAGTTCCGATAATCGTAGCTTCTCTTTTCGTGTAATAACCTTCTTCATACTGTTTACTTGTTAATAAAACACCAATTGTGCCATCTCCAATCCATGAAGTAAGCGCATCAATTGAAGAACGACCAGGTAATTTAAATAAAGGACGCATGATCTTAATCATCATTGTGCCAAAGAACTCCAGTAAACCAAAACTAAGAAGTAATGGCAAGAGAAGACCTGCAAATAAGAAAATAGTAAATAAGAAAGCCAAAAGTCCTTCAGTTGAAAGTAATAAGCCACCAGTATCACCACTTCGAACAACCTCAGGTCCAATATTTGCAACTACCATTACCGCGAAGATAGCACCTAAGACACGAACGCTTGTCCAGAACCAGTTAACTTGAAATAACCTTTCGAAAAACTTTTGATTTTCTGGATTTGGATCTTTCCTAAACAGATAAAAGATAGAACCAAGTGCTGCTATTACCAAAACGATTGTAACAATCCAAGGCATAACCGGCTCAACTGCACCAGCAACCAGATTGGCCAATATAGCGACTGGAATTTTCCATTCTCCTTCAAATTTGAATGGAATCATGAATAAAAATATTCCGATAATTGACGGTATTAGGAATAATAACCATGTGAATAGTGAGAACTTCTTCAAAATCGATGCCTCCTAGTATGTATATTTATACGACTTTTTAATTCCTTGATAATGATACTTGTCAATTATGAAAATGTCTACACTTCTTTAAAAATGGAAAAAATTTAGCGAAAAAAATCCCCAGGATAGAAAAGCGTGTATCCAAGGGATAAGCATTAAAATGAATCTTCAAAATCTTCATGCCAACGATAATGGAAAAAGCGTTCATAGGAGAGCCAATTCTCTGCTTCAGGTTCTCCCTCAGCCAATCTTTTGTCCATCTCTTCTAACATCCAGGCAGTTTGGGATATGTGAGCACGCATAGATCCCATTTTTTGTTCGCGTACATCTCGAATATCATGGATGACGTCTGGTTCCCCTAATTCCTCCTTAGTATTGTTCGCAAAGGCAAGAGTATACAATTTAGGACGAATTTCTTCTTTCATTCGACGTATAGCTCTAACGACAGCTCTAGCTGTTGCTTCATGGTCAGGATGTACAGCATAATTTGGGTAAAACGTAATCACCAGTGAAGGATTCGTTTCTTCTATTAAGTCTTCCATCATTTTAACCATCTTTTCATCATCTTCAAACTCGACCGTTTTATCGCGAAGACCCATCATTCGTAAATCTGTTAACCCCATTGCTTCTGCTGAAGCGCGTAATTCTTGTTTGCGAATATGAGGCAGGGATTCTCTGGTAGCAAATGGAGGGTTACCTAGATTTCTCCCCATTTCTCCTAAAGTTAGACAAGCATACGTAACCGGAGTTCCTTGCTTAATGTATGTACTGATGGTTCCAGATACACCGAATGCTTCATCATCAGGATGAGGAAAAACAACTAAAACATGTCTTTCGTGTGGAATTGTCATTATTGTTCCTCCTTCGATTAATATGTAAATGGTGTGTCGCTAATTTGAAGAGCTACCGCTAATTTGCCACTTTGATCATGTCCGGCCATTAAAAGACGACCATGTGTATCTATTTCATAATGGGTAATACCTTGTGCATAAACCCAACCATGTGGCAGTTTTAACCCTACACGATGGGGGTTTTCCCCTGCTACTTTGCCTAATTCAAATTTAACGACAATATTACGAATAAATGCGCCTGCATTAAACACAGTCTCGTCAAAATGAGAGGCATAGGCACCATTCGTCGTTTCTAGGTGAAGATAGACATCCTTATTGGCAAAGGAATCCAACAAATACTGTAATTTTTCTACTTGTACCAACTCCATATGTGATTCCTCCTTAAACATTCAATCTCTACAATTAGTATAGAGAATTCCTTGAATGAAAGCGATTAGCTTGCTTGAGAACTTTTTGAAGTGAGATTAATATCAACACGTTTTTAGTTATTTTGATTTTTCCTTTATTAAGACAATATGATACTATCAATCTATCTGATTTTTATATTTGCAGGAGGATATACATATGAAAAATTTTCTGAAATGGATAGTCCAATTTATCGTAGCACTTACCAGTATTTTGCTAATTAGTGGTCTTCCACTTCTAATTAGTGGACTTCAGAAAAGGGAATTTTTATGGAGAGAGTATTTAGAGACTATCCAATTCCATGCAACCTCACTTCTTCATTTAAATGAATTAACGGTTGATCACTATGCGGGGAGACAAATTCGACAAGTCTATGTATTTCCGCAGCTGTTGGAAAATATATCATATTCTTTTCAACTGTTGATAATGGCACTTTTAGCGGCGGTTGTCGTCGCGCTTGTAGGTACATTTATAACCATGCTATTAAGTGAGAAAGCTCGTTCCCGCGTTAAATTACTCTTTTATTTCTTTGAGACTTTACCTGACATTTTAATTATTTTATTGGCTCAGTTGACTGTTGTCCTAATATTTGAACATACAGGTACTCTCGTCTCAAAAATTGCAGTCCTCGGGGATGATCGTATTTACTGGCTACCTGTTCTTTGTTTGATGATTTTACCCATGATTCAGTTATATCGTTTAAGTATGCTTACTTTCGAAGCAGAAGAACGACAAATGTATGTGGAGCTAGCAAAATCTTTAGGTTTTGCAAAAGTCTTTATCTTGTTCATACATATCTTCCGTAATGCTATTATCAGTGTGTTTTTCCAGTCGAAAAAAACGATGTGGTTTATGTTGTCCAATCTTTTTGTGCTTGAACTCATGTTCAATATACCTGGTATTATGCTTTATATGTCCCAAAACATGAGTGGTACATTGTTTTTAGTTACAGTACTAAGTTTCTTTCTACCAATCTTCTTCCTGTATAGTCTTGGTGAATGGTACTTCATTCGTCGGATAACCCAGGGGGGTGCTGCTATATGAAGTCAGTGTGGAGACAACCTTTATTTCTGATTGGATTCGGAATCATTTCATTCTTTCTAGTAGGAAGTTTTGTGTTTGAGTGGATATTTGGAAATGTACCAAAGCAAACATTTTTCATCGAGGAAAACGGGCGAGCTGTTGAGGCACCACCTATTTCTCCTAATTCGAACCACCTATTTGGAACGGATCAATTCGGTTATGATATGTTTGCGAAAATTATGCTAGGTGCTAAGTTCACCATTTTGGCGGCGATGGCTGTTGCAGCTTTACGTATGTTCATTGCAGTCCCACTTGGCTTTGCTCTAGGTACATACTTCCAACGCCACCGTTCTTGGATTAATGGTTTAATTGATCCTATTCATTATGTGCCAATGACTATTTTTGCGGTCTTATTATTAACACCTGTACTTTGGATGCCGATAGAAGGATTTTCTACCTCTATCTCTGAAAGAATCATCACGCAAATCGTTATTATGGCACTCATGACTGTTCCCATTGTGGCAGCATTAATTGGAAATGAATCAAATCTTTTATACAATAAAGAATATATATTGGCTGCCAGAACACTTGGAGCTAGCCGCAGAAGGATTATTATCCGACATTTATTTCCGCAAATGCGTGAGAAAATGTTTGTCTTATATGGTCAGCAGGTAGTTGAGTCACTGATCGTATTCGCCCATTTAGGTTTACTTGAATTGTTCTTAGGTGGAACCGATGTCGATTATGACATGTTGTTTGGAGATCCTCCTCGATCAATATCGTATGAGTGGGCAGGTTTATTCGGAAATTCCTTCCGCTATTTACAAGGAGCACCGTGGCTCCCGCTTGGGCCTGCGATTAGTTTTGCCCTAGTTATTTTTGCCATTGCTGCGATGATAGAAGGATATACAAGGGCAACCAATGGACAAGTGAAATTACCGAAGCGCAAGCAGTTAGCATTTGTAACGGATGAAACAGTAGAGTGGAATCAACAACAATTAAGAGAGAAAATGCATTTTTTGAAAAATGAAAATGAATTTAGAAAGTAATGATGAGGAGGGGCCTTTAATGGGCTCCCTTTTTTTATGTAGTTTTTGGAGACGTGGCTACTTTTATAACATTACTCAACGTTTTACGACAAAGTTGAAAAAATTACAACAATACCTCTAAAAATTACAATCAAGTCTGCAAGCAGCCTTTCCTCACCAAACAAAATACCCGACTAGCGTCAGCGGACGGGGCTAATAAAGCTTTTCCTAATCGAATTCTTTTCGGAAAATCATAATTGGGGCTGTTCGCTTCGCTCTACAGCTTTTTCTGTTGGACTTACTTGATATCTCAATTGTGCTACTACTACGCTTCACTTTTACAACGTGAATCGGTATTTTTATAACGTCAATTAAAATAATTACAACGTCAACCCGAATAATTACAACGTCAACCCCAAAAATTACAACCAAGACTGCGCTCAGCCTATTTTCCCACTAAAAAAGCACACCATCACGTCGGATGGTGTGCTTGGTTGATTTATTTACACTTCTGTTGTTGTAATTTCTGGTGCTCCGAATTGATTTTTAGCTCCGTGCATAACGGGACCAACGTATTCATTTAATTTCCAGCCATGTGCAATCGCAGCGGAAACGAATTTTTTAGCTTCTATAACAGATTCTTTTACATCTAATCCATTTGCTAAGTTAGCTGTAATGGCTGCTGCGAACGTACAACCTGCACCATGGTTATAAGTAGTATCTGTTTTTTCTGATTCCAAAAGAGTGAAAGTCGAACCGTTAAAGAATAAATCTACGGCTTTCTCATGTTTTAATTGTTTACCGCCTTTAATTACGATGTTTTTAGCGCCTGCATCATGAATTTTCACAGCAGCATTTTTCATGTCTTCAATCGTAGTTAATGTACCTAACCCTGAAAGTTGACCCGCTTCGAAAAGGTTTGGTGTAACAACTAATGCACGAGGGAGTAGAGACTTTACCATAGCTTCAACGTTTTCTGGGAAAAGAGCCTCGTCTTCGCCTTTACAAACTAGAACAGGGTCAATGACCACTTTTTCAAGACCAGAACGGTCGATCGCGTCTGCTGCCGTTTTAATTATTTCAACGGTAGGTAACATGCCCGTCTTTATAGCATCAATGCCTGTTGAAAGAGCTGTCTTCAATTGTGCTTGCAATGTGTCTACAGGAATTGGATGAATACCATGTCCCCATCCTTTATCAGGATCCATTGTCACGATTACGGTTAAAGCATTCATTCCATAGGTGCCATGTTCTTGGAAGGTTTTTAAATCAGCTTGTATCCCAGCGCCACCCGATGTATCAGAACCTGCAATGGTAAGTGTTTTCTTTAATGTCATGTGAATTCCTCATTTCATCATTTACTTTACTGTGTTCTATAGTATCAAATTTAATAAGAATTTCAATTAAGGAAGCTTATCTGCTCGTATTAATTGATAGGTCATGTATCCAATGCCAAGTGCTATGATCATGGAGACTGTTCCAATAAGTGGGATGCTTTGAGTGAACATGCCGATTCCTATGACTGTAAAGAACAGACACATGATAATCATACCAATAGTAAAACAGCCAAATCCAAGTGACTTAGCGTGTTCAGGAACCTTGCTTTCTTCTGTTGTTGCCTGCTGTACGACTCTTAATTTCTCTCTCCACTGAAAGTCTGCCATGAAAATTCACCTCTTTTTGTATCCTATCACTCGTTTGATAGTTGTACAAACTGAAATTTTCCATTAATGTAAAGATACTAGAATTATATCGATTTTGGTAGAAAAGGGGAGAATTATGTCAAAAGATCAGAAAATTAGAGAAATTGAACAATTATTAGAAGAACTGAAGGCTCAAGACGAAGTAGCAGTTACAATAGAAAGTGTTCAACCTCGTTCTTCTGGCTTTTCGCATGGTGGCTCTCTTTCTGTATCCATTTGGAGACGAAAGTCTTTATGGATAGCTACCTTAGTATTCCTTCTACTAATAACCGTGCCATTTTCGGCATTCTGGATGTTGAAAGGGAGTACATTTACGGAAAACAAAGGAGTTTTTCTAGAACGAATTCAATCATTAAATGAACTATCTACAGCAGAAGCCTTTACAAAAGTGATTATTAATAGACAGGATAATAAGATATTTGGGCAAGAAATAGGACTTGAATTACCAGGTACTGAACGCAAATTATTAGTGGTTATTCCAGGTTCGGTACGAGCAGGTATTGATTTCTCGAAAATAGAGGCAAACGATATGGTGATCGATGAAGAAGCAAGAACAGCTACGTTAACCTTGCCTAAAGTAGAATTTCTCGGAGGACCAAAGATTTTTTTTGACCAAGTAGAAATCTTTACCTATGAAGGTTTATTTCGAGAGAAAGCAAATATTGAAGAAGGTTACAAAATAGCTAAAGAAGCTGAGAAATTAATGATGAAAGAAGCTACTTCTCAAGGTGTTCTGAAACTAGCTGAAGAAAACGCTGCAAAATCAGTAGCCGACATGTTTGCCTTAGTAGACTATGATGTGACAGTTAAATTTGAGGAGTGAAGGCATTGCGTATCACCTTTTTAAAAAATGACTGGCAAATGGTACTTGAAGAAGAATTTCAAAAACCATATTATCACCAGTTAAGAGAATTTTTAAAAAAAGAATACGAGAATCATGTCATTTTCCCTCCTAAGGAAAATCTATGGAATGCCTTTTCAGTAACATCATTTGAAGATGTAAAAGTAGTTATCGTTGGACAAGATCCCTATCACGGACTGGGTCAGGCACATGGTTTATGTTTTTCTGTACAGGACGGAGAAAAGCAACCTCCAAGCTTACGCAATATGTTAAAGGAACTACAAACAGATTTAGGATGTGAGATTCCTAAGAGTGGTAATTTAACGAAGTGGGCGGAACAAGGTGTTTTATTACTTAATACGGTTTTATCCGTTCGACAAGGAGAGGCGCATTCACATAAAGGGCAAGGGTGGGAACAATTTACAGACACGGTCATTCGTAAAGTGTCTGAAAGAGAGAAGCCAATTGTATTTGTTTTATGGGGAAAACCTGCACAGCAGAAGAGAATGCTGATTGACACATCACGTCATATGGTTATAGAGACAGCTCATCCAAGCCCGTTAAGTGCGTATCGTGGTTTTTTTGGAAGCAAGCCATATTCTAAAATCAATGAGCACTTACAGCGCTTAGGTCAGAATCCAATCGACTTTTGCTTAAATTAAATTCATGGTAAAGTTGTAAGAGAAAAAGGAGGGTGACTTCATTTTGAGCGTGAATTGTTTTAAATGTCGCCATTTTTACGTTACATGGGACACGCGCCATCCTAGGGGTTGTCGAGCCTATGAATTTAAAACGAAAGAATTGCCTTCCGTTGTAGTCAAGCGTTCTTCAGGGATGGAATGTATGAACTTTCTACCAAAACCAAGAGAGGTGGGGAAAGAATGATTCCACTAAGTCGAATTATGGCTGAAATAGAAAAGCAGGCTTCCACTGCTAGGCTTCATAGTGCGGATGAGTCAAACATACGGGAATCACTCGTCGCGATCCGTGCATTATGTGACGTCGCATTAGAGGAACAGTCAAGTCGACCTCAGCCTGTTCAGGTTTTGGAAACTCAAACCATCCGAACGTCAGAACCTTTAAAAGAAGACGATGCGAACGGTGACTCATTATTTGATTTTTGACTAACAGCTTAACTAAATAGCACATAGAAAGAAGGATATCAGACATGCCATTTTTTATCATAGTAGGGGCGATTAATGCCTTTCTAGCCGTTGCATTTGGTGCGTTCGGTGCACATGCTTTAAAAGAAAAGCTTTCAGAAAAATATTTAGCGATTTGGGAAACAGCCGTACAATATCAAATGTATCACGCACTCGGACTTATAGTGAT
>JBFELW010000074.1:0-8079 GCA_041551995.1 Paenisporosarcina sp. | reverse complement strand
TTCTGTGAGTAATTCATTTGCAGTAATAATCATTTCAGCATCTGCGTAAACCGATACATCTCCAAACAACTCCACACCCATTTGCTCAAACTCTGCCGGTCTTCCCCCTTCTTGTTCTTGTGCACGAAATACATTTGCAAAATAAGCAAGGCGTAATGGGTTTTTCTCATTTAATAATTTTGATGTAGCTACTCGAACAATTGGTGTTGTCATATCGGGTCTTAGAACTAACGTTTCACCTTGGCGATCGACTAACTTAAATAAAGCTGAATCTGCAATTGCAGAAGCTTTACCGATTGTTTCATAGTATTCAACTGTTGGAGTCTTAATAAATTCAAATCCACGTGATTTTAAAAACGATCGTCCTATCTCTCTTACATTCTCTTTTTGTTCATTTATAAGCGGAAATGAGTCTCTCATTCCCAATGGTTTTTCAAATTTACGTATACTTGACATCATTATTCACTTCCTTAAAAAGGATATTTTGATTTAGTTCGCTAATTGGTTAGTATGTGAAAGTAAAGTCTATTTTAACGCATATCTTTTTATGAGTCAATTCAAAAAACCTCATGAAATGAGTGTCTACTCATCATGAGGTTTTTCTTGTTGTTTTAGACGACGTTTCACCATTTGTTCAGCTGTATAAATAATTTTCATTGGATTACCCCCAACAAAACTGCCTGCTGGTACATCCTGATGAACAAGAGTAGCTGCCGATACAACAGCGTCATCACCTATATGTATACCAGGTAACAAGGTACAGTTTGCACCTACGAGAACTCGATCACCGATTACCACATCACCTATTCTGTATTCATCAATTAAATATTCATGTGCAAGTATCGTTGTATTATATCCAATAACTGAGTTTTTCCCTATACTTATACGCTCTGGAAACATGACATCTGGCATCACCATTAAAGCAAAAGAAGTTTGTTCTCCAACTTTCATTTTCAAAAAGGAACGGTAAATAAAGTTTTTAAACGGTAAGGAAGGGCTGTACCTGCCAAGTTGAATGACAATGAAATTCTTCATCACTTTCCAAAATGGCACAGTTTTATAGATATACCACAAAGAGTTTGCTCCATTTACAGGATGACGTTCGGTCCTTCTCATGTAGTTGGTTCCTCTACAATTTGAAGTAAATCTGATATATGTTGCAACATCATGGTAGGGTTAAAGCTTGCTAAATATGCTTCGCCTTTTGCTGTCCACGCAACTCCAGCTGTACGTACTCCAGCATTTTGTCCACCTTCAATATCATGTGAGTTATCACCAATCATTAGTGCTTCTTCTTTTGTAGATCCTAACCGTTCAAGTGCAAGGAGAATGGGTTCCGGGTCGGGTTTAGGATTTACAACATTATCAAGTCCAATCACAACTTCAAATAGATCTTCAATGCCCATTAATTTCATACCTTTTAGAACAATATCACTTCTTTTAGTCGAAACGATGGCCATTTTAATGCTCCGTGCATTTAAGAGTCTAAGTGTTTCTGCAACACCATCAAATTCGATTGCCAATTCATCGTGCATGTTAATATTCCAAGCACGATACTCCAGAATCATTTCTTCAGTTAAAGTCTCATCAATCTCATCGAATGTTTGTTTAAGGGATGGCCCTATAAACCCCAAAGCATCCTCTTTTGTAAATCGTCCAGGGTATCTTTTACCTAAGACACTTAAAAACGATTGAATGATTAAGTCATTTGTATCAAGCAACGTTCCATCAAAATCGAAAAGAAGCGTTGTAATAGGTTGCTTTGTCATGATGTGAGCACTTCCTTTCTTTTTGTTTGTTCAGCACGTTTCCATATTGCCGCTACAACTATTGTTAAGACAATAGCCGTTCCTAGCCTTAATAGGAACAGAGGCAAAATCGGAATACCGAGTGGAATAAAAATGAGCGTGTCTTCTATAACTGCGTGACAAGCTACTAGAAAAATAAACACCAGTGTCGCGTCCTTCTTACTTACCCCGTCATCTTGAACAGCTTGAATCATCACGCCTGCACCAAATGCAAGCCCAATGACTAAACCAGAAACTAACGTCATAGACGCATTTGGAGCTATACCAAGAACTTTTGTAAAAGGAGCTAGTTTTTCTGAAAAACGTTGTAAGTAGTGCTTATCTTTTAAATACTGAATGATGACCATCAACGGGATGACAACCATTGCCAGTTGTAGCACACCAAAACTAGCTTTTTGTAACCCGAGAAGAACAATTTCATACCATCCCTCTGGAACGGCTATAACTTGTGGAGCCATTCCATAAGTTGCTACTTCAGAACCGCCTGACCAGACAAGATTAATGAATATAGCAGATACGGCTGCCAATCCGAATCGTACAAGTAGGACCACCCAAAGCTTAACACCTACTTTAAGTGCAACCCCTGTTTCAATAAACATGTTATGAGAAAATGACAACATTACTGCTAGAATAAATACTTCTTTTACCGTTAACTCCATAGACAGTATTCCCGCAATACCCGCATATAAATTCAAAGCATTACCTAAAACGAGTGGAATTGCCGCATCTCCACGCAAGCCGAAGAGTCCCATCATGGGAGAAACAAAGTCGATAATCCAAGGCAATACTGGAGTGAATTGTAAAATTACTAGGATAAGAGTTATGGGGAAAATAATTTTACTAAGTGTCCAAGTCGTTTTTAACCCCGCTTGTAATCCATTTTTAATTGTTGACATGTGTTCAACTTCCTTACTTTTAAGCGTCCTTATATCGTACAGGCTTTTTAATCATGACTCTTCTATAGACAACAACGATAATAGCCACCGCAACTGCAAGGATTGAAACCACTTGAGCAGTTCGAAGTTCACCAACGAGATACAAGCTATCCGTTCTCATTCCTTCTATAAAGAAACGACCCACCGAGTACCAAATGATGTAGAACAAAAACATTTCGCCTCTAATTAAATTCACACGACGCAGTAGAATTAAAATAATTACACCTGTAAAGTTCCATAGCGATTCATACAAAAAGGTAGGATGATAATATGTACCATCAATTTTCATTTGTTCTATAATCCAATCTGGTAAAAACATATTTTCTAAAAACCCTCGAGATACAGGACCCCCATGGGCTTCTTGGTTAATAAAGTTTCCCCAACGACCAACTGTTTGCCCAATTAATAAACTAGGCGCAACGATATCAGCCACTTTTAAGAATGATTTTTTTCGCATTCTTGTAATTACATAAGCAACAATAAAGGAAGCAATTAATGCTCCATGAATCGCGAGTCCACCCTCCCATATTTGAAGAATCTTCCCAGGATTGTCTGCATAGTATTCCCATTTAAATAGAACATAATAAAGCCGCGCACCCAGGATTGCCAGTGGTACAGCCCATATTAACAAATCCGTTAAAAAATCAGGGTGAAACCCTCGTTTCACCATTTCTCTTTGTGCCACTATAAAAGCCAACACAATGCCCGATGCAATAATTACACCATACCAACGTACGTCTATTGGACCAAGTGAAAATGCAATCGGATCAATAGCTCCAAGTAAAAAGTTCATGTTATTCCCCTTTCAAATACCTTCAATTTTCTAATAAGAAGCATCCCCATTTTGACTAATTACATCATTTAACCGATTTGAAAACTCTTCTGCTGAATTAACACCCATTCTTTTTAATCGATGATTCATCGATGCCACTTCTATGATAACAGCTAAGTTACGACCTGGACGAACGGGAATCGTCAGTTTTGTAACATCAGTTTCAATAATTCTCATTGTTTCTTCTTCTAAACCAAGTCGGTCGTATGTTTTACTCGCATCCCATATCTCCAGATCAATAACTAGTGAGATCCGCTTGAAACTACGAATGGCACTTGCGCCAAACAATGTCATGATGTCGATGATACCTAGCCCTCGAATTTCCAGCAAATGTTCAATTAATTGTGGAGCATTTCCTACCAATGTATTCTCAGCCTCTTGCCGAATTTCCACACAATCGTCTGCAACTAAACGATGTCCTCGCTTAACAAGTTCTAAAGCAGTTTCACTTTTACCCACACCACTTTTTCCCGTGATTAATACCCCTACTCCATAAATATCAACAAGTACACCATGAACGGCTGTCGTAGGAGCTAATTTACTTTCAAGGTAATTGGTCAGTAAGCTTGAAAAACGGGTGGTCGTCATTTTTGTTGTTAAGACAGGAACATGTTGATCGTTAGACGCTTTTTTCAACTCTTCTGGTACGTTCATACTATGTGAAATAATAATGGCAGGAGTATCTGGAGAACATAGCCTCCGCATACGATCTATACGTTTATCAGGAAGTAACATATCGAAAAAAGAAAGTTCCGTCTTTCCAAGAAGTTGCACTCGGTTTGCAGGATAGTGCGTAAAATAACCAGCCATTTCAAGACCTGGTCTTGAGATATCACTCACTGCAATATGACGTCCGATGCCTTCCTGCCCACTGACCAGTGTTAAATCGAACATTTCCATTACATCCTTTGTCGACACTTGAACCAAAAAACCACCAGCTCTCTTTATATCTATTGATCTTTATGATTTATATTTTATCACGACCACTGAGAAATGAAATGAATTTTGCCTAACTTGTATCTTACTTTATATATTCCTTCTATATCATTCTCAGGAGGTGGTTAAAATCAAAAAAATAATAGTTGATGCTGGGCACGGACCAAACACGCCTGGCAAAAGATCCCCAGACGGAAGTTTACGGGAATTTATGTTTAATGCAGCAGTCGCAGAGAAAATCAAGTATTTATTACACAGAGAAAACATTTGCGTGATTTTCTCCCACACATATTCTCACGACGTTCCATTACATGAACGAGTTACACTTGCCAATCATTTAAAAGTAGATGCTTTTATCTCTATTCATGCTAACGCCTTTGGGCGGGATTGGAACGAAGCACAAGGTATTGAGACATTCACATGTGTAAATACTGGAAAAATTACGAAAAGCTTGGCAAATGGTGTTCAACAAGAGCTTATTAAACTTACTGGAAGAAGAGATAGGGGGGTGAAACAACGCAACTTTACCGTATTACAGGACACTAGCATGCCCGCCATTCTGGTAGAATGTGGGTTTATGACGAATGAAAATGAATTGAAACTATTAAAAAGTTCGCACTACCAAAAACAGTGTGCACAAGCCATTACAAATGGCGTCTTACGTTGGTTATTATAAAAAATCCCCGAACTGTGTAAAACCGTTCGGGGATTTTTTTATTCTGCTGTGATGTAACGAACTAGAACCGAACCCGTTTTGGCTTCCCCTTTGATGTATAAAGGAGTAGCTGTAGAATCGGCAATGTCTTTACTAAAACGAATACTCTTTTGCAAGAAGTGGTCTTGCTCGTTTATACGAGTAACATCCGTTAGGGAAACATCCATTTTACCTAAGTTTGATGAGACTTCTCCTTGAAGAGGAATAGTTGAGGGCACATAAATTTCAACAGTACCTGCTACAGCACTTCCCTCAATTTTACGTGCACCCTTATCTCGTGTTGTCACTATGACATGACCATTTACAGATTGACCCTTAATTTCTTTCAGGTGCCCGTCAACATAAACACGTCCGTTCATTGTTTCAGCATCAATTTTATTTCCTGTTACTTCTTCTACATGTATGATGCCATTTGCTGTTTGGATTTCACCATCTTCAATCTTGTTTTTTTTCAACTCTACTTTCCCGTTTGCTGTTTTGATTCTCAAACGCCCTACTTCTAGGTGTTTTCCAATAAAGCCCCCGTTGAATAGACGTGTAGAAATTGACGTATATACTTGCTTAGGAACATAAAGCACAACATTTACTTGCGTCGTCTTTAAATCACTTAGAATACGTAGCTTTTGTTCATCAATGACAAAGATAAATTTATCAAGGAATTCTGCTTTCGCTACTTCTTCAGATTGAGACCGGTAGACACGTACATGACACTCTGCACGAACTTGACCGTCTTGCGATGGGTAAATTTCAATTTTCCCATTTGCCAAATCTACTGCAATGTCTTTAAAATCAGTTGCATCCTTTGTGAAGGTGTGATTGAATTCCACTGGCTCACCAAAAGGCATATCAAAATCAAATGATTTCATTTTACCAACTGTAGATTGCATGAACTGTATAAAACGATCCCCGAATTGAGTAAAGTCGCGCTTAATGTCTTCCATAAAATCGTCGGCTTGAGGATTGGATTTCTTCGTATGTTGTTCTGTGTTAGTGTGCGTTGAATCTGTGGTCGTTTCAGCATGTGAAACTTCCTCTTGCTTTCCACTCGGGTTCACTGCGCCATTTTCTAAAGCCTCTAACAAAACTAACGCTTCCTGAGTAGAAATTGATCCTCTTTCAACTAAGTCTAATATGCGCTTTCGTTCTTGTTTCATGTATAATGGCCTCCTTTAGGTACCTTTGTCTTTCCCTTATACATACGGTTTACAAGCTGAAAAGTTTCATTTATTTTGAAACTACCACTTTCTTACGCTTCTTTTTTGTTGCCTTCTCGACTTGATCGTCCATTCTTTTTCTTTCACGTTCCAATACAGGTTTTAAATAATGTCCCGTATATGATTTTTTTACTTTTGCAATCTCCTCAGGTGTACCAACTGCTAAAATCGTACCACCTTTATCTCCCCCTTCAGGGCCAAGGTCGATAATGTAATCAGACGTCTTAATTACATCAAGATTGTGTTCAATAACTACAACAGTGTCACCATTTTCAACTAGACGTTGCAATACGTCGAGTAATCGCGCAATATCATGTGCATGTAAACCTGTTGTTGGCTCATCTAAAATGTAGAACGATTTCCCATTCGAACGACGATGTAATTCAGAAGCAAGTTTGACACGTTGTGCTTCTCCCCCGGATAACGTAGTTGCTGGTTGACCTAATTCCATATATCCTAGTCCTACATCGTCGATAGTTTGAAGTTTTCTACTAATCTTCGGTATGTTTACGAAAAACTTCAAGCCATCTTCCACAGTCATTTTTAAAACATCAGCTATATTTTTCCCTTTATAACGAACTTCAAGTGTTTCACGATTATATCGCTTCCCGTGACAGACTTCACATGGTACATACACATCTGGTAAGAAATGCATTTCAATTTTTATAATTCCGTCTCCACGACACGCTTCACACCGTCCGCCTTTCACATTAAAACTAAAGCGTCCTTTCAGATAACCACGAACTTTCGCCTCATTTGTAGAAGCAAATACGTCACGAATATCATCAAAAACACCTGTATAAGTAGCCGGATTTGATCTTGGTGTTCGCCCGATAGGCGATTGGTCGATATCTATAACTTTTTCAAGTGCCTCAACACCTGTTACTTCTTTATGTTGACCTGGCTTTGCTTTTGCACGATTTAGTTTTTGCGCGAGCGATTTGTGCAATATTTCATTTATTAATGTGCTTTTTCCTGAACCTGAAACTCCTGTAACGGATGTGAAAATACCGAGAGGAATATCAACAGATATATTCTTTAAGTTATTTTCTGTTGCTCCTTTAATTGAGATCATTCGACCGTCTGGCTTTCGACGTTTCAATGGAAGTGGAATGAATTTTTTCCCACTTAAGTACTGACCAGTCAATGATTTCTTGCTTTTCATAACCTGTTCTGGCGTACCCGATGCCACAATTTCGCCGCCATGAACACCAGCTCCAGGACCTACATCTATTAAGTAGTCAGCAGCCATCATCGTATCTTCATCATGTTCGACAACAATTAGTGTATTGCCAATATCCCTCATGTTTTTCAATGTGGCGATAAGTCGATCATTATCACGTTGGTGAAGACCAATTGATGGTTCATCTAAAATATATAAAACGCCAGTTAAACGAGACCCAATTTGAGTAGCTAAACGGATTCGTTGTGCCTCGCCACCAGATAATGTCCCTGCCGCTCGGCTGAGCGTTAAGTAATCGAGTCCTACATTAATTAAGAAACCAAGACGTTCTCGAATTTCCCTTAAAATAAGACGTGCTATCTGCATATCTTTTTCGGACAAAGTAAGTGTATCAAAGAATTGATCTGCTTCCTCAATAGAAAACTCCGTTACTTTACCTATATGAATAGAATCCAC
>JBFELW010000073.1:0-8093 GCA_041551995.1 Paenisporosarcina sp. | reverse complement strand
ACCGTCTGCATTCACTTTAAGGGACATAATCTCTTCTCTTGCTGTTAGCTCTTCGATTACTGGAGTTACAACATTGTCTTTAAGGTTTAATTCATACAGTTTGCCACCTCTCGTTACCATTCCATACGAGGGACCAATAATGACAAACACTCGATTTTCATCAATCCATTCTACAACTTTAGGTGTATATTGACTAAGTTCGTTGTCTTTTAGTTTATAAATAGTTGATACGCTGGTTTCAAGGTTTTCTATTACTAGTACCGCTTCTCCTTCTTCAGATGCAGTATCGCCTTTCCCATCAATTGTTGCTTGTAGTAATTCATTAGGAGATGTTTTCCATCCCGAATGGAAGTCAGCCTTATAATTTGTTTCTACTTTGACTTCAAATTGTGATGGTGTTCTTTCTTCTACCTCAATCGCATTATCAATTGAAACTAGTTCATTGTTTAGTAACACTTTATATTCACCACTGTCCTTATTCAGGATAGCAGTTTCCGATTTAACTAAACCAAATCCTAGATCATAATATTTTCTAATCCGTGTATCATCATATGCGTTTTCAAGAATTAACAGATTTGAAAAGCTTCCGTTGGCAGTCTTTACCTGTCCTGAAGTTTCTATCACTTTCCATTCTCCATATTCATCACCTTTTTCAGATGGAGATTTTAATACAATCTGTAACGATGGTAGTTTGTTTAACTTATCGGATGACATTTGAGATTTCACCGAACCGTCTATCATTTCTTCATACACTAATTCTATCTGGTCACCATTTAAACGGTAAATTTGTTCGACAATTCCACCATCATTAATTGTTATTTGTTGAACATAGTGGTCGTTTAACCACAGCGTTTGTATAATGAGACCACTATTCTCAAGTCCACCTGAAAATACGGCTTCCGATTCATTAGGGGGGAAGTATTGTTTCAACACCTCGTAATATTCTCCCTTTTCTAAGACTACTGTACCCTCTTCTCCGGTTGGAGGTGACACTGTTTCTTGATCATCTTCGTCAAACGGAACTACTTCTCCTGGCGGTTCATTTCCAGTAAGCTGTCCTTCACCTCCAGGTAGGGAAGAAGGGATTAAATAGATAAAAAATGAAAGTACACCTATAAAGGCTACAATTGTTGAATAATATGCCCATTCACGTCTTTTCTCGACGGGCTGTTGCATTTTTTTATAGTTCACTTGCTGCCGTACTCGATTTTCACGTTCTGAAGTATCCCCTATTTTTGCAATCAACTGCTGTTTAATTTCATTCATGAAGCAGCACCTCCCATTGGTCTTGTTTTAATTGATTCTTTAATAGTGCCCGCGCCTTTCTTAGCCTTGTCTTTACGGTATTGTCGGAAATAGTTAAAATCAGAGCTACTTCCAAAACGGATAACTCCTCAAAGTAATAGTGAATGATAACTTCTCGATATTTTAATGGGAGCTGTAATACAGCATCAGCAAGTTCCAATCTTTCCTCTTGCTCAATGAATTGGTTTCGCTCTACCTTGGGTTGATTTGTAAATTTATTCGTTAAAATTTGTTTACGATAACGCCAGCTTTTTAAATGATCCTTGCTTTTATTTATCGTCATTTTTGAAAGGTAGGTCTTTAAAGATGACCGTTCTTCAAACTGTTCGTAGTTTTGATAGTATTTTAAAAATACATCTTGCACGATATCCTCCGCAGCAGACCAATCTTTTACATACAAAATAGCAAGCCTTAGTAAATAATCCGTATGGTCTTGCATAACTTCCTGAAATTGTTGCTCTTCCAATAAACGGTTCATTTACAATCCCCCTTCCCTGCCTTTGACTAATAGACGATTCATATGTACAACACGTTTTCAGAATTTCTAATTTAATTAATTTTTTCGCAATTTATTATGATGGATGACACCATTGAAGATCATTTCGAAACGTATTGTTTGACCTCTATGTAAATACATATTGCATGCTTTCTTTAAGAAAACCCATTATTCCTATTATCGACACCATACTTCCCTTTAACATCATTGAATAAAAAAATACCTCTACCTAGGCAACAAGCCTGGTAGAGGTATTTTCTCTTTATTACATATTACGACGGTATTGTCCGCCTACTTCGTATAAGGCATTTGTGATTTGACCAAGTGATGCTACTTTCACTGTATCCATCAATTGTTCAAAGATGTTGCCACCTGTTACAGCGACTTCTTTTAAGCGTTTAAGAGCAGCTTCAGAGTCTGCTGCGTGACGCTCTTGGAAGGCACGTAAGTTTTTAATCTGTGTATCTTTTTCTGTACTCGTTGCACGTGCGATTTCCATGTTGTCAATATCATCTGATGATGGCGGATTTGGATTCAAGTAAGTGTTTACACCGATAATTGGCAATTCACCCGTATGCTTCATCATCTCATAATGCATGGATTCTTCTTGAATTTTCCCACGTTGATATTGTGTTTCCATGGCACCAAGTACGCCTCCACGATCGTTGATACGATCGAATTCTGTAAGTACGGCCTCTTCAACTAGGTCGGTCATTTCTTCGATAATGAACGCACCTTGCAGAGGGTTTTCATTTTTAGCTAAACCAAGTTCTTTCGTGATAATCATTTGAATGGCCATTGCACGACGCACAGACTCTTCTGTCGGTGTTGTAATGGCTTCGTCGTAAGCATTCGTGTGAAGCGAGTTACAGTTATCTTGAAGCGCCATTAACGCTTGTAGCGTTGTTCTAATATCATTGAAATCGATTTCTTGCGCATGCAATGATCGACCCGATGTTTGAACATGATATTTTAGTTTTTGGCTTCGCTCATTTGCACCGTACTTATCGCGCATAACCACTGCCCAGATACGACGTGCTACTCGACCAATTACTGTATATTCCGGATCCAATCCATTTGAGAAGAAGAACGACAAGTTCGGAGCGAAATCATCGATGTTCATACCTCTACTTAAATAGTATTCAACATACGTAAATCCATTAGATAGAGTAAACGCTAGTTGGGAAATTGGGTTTGCGCCCGCTTCCGCAATATGATAGCCAGAAATCGATACAGAATAGTAATTTCTTACTTTCTGGTCAATGAAAAACTGTTGAATATCACCCATCATTCGAAGCGCAAATTCAGTCGAGAATATACATGTGTTTTGACCTTGGTCTTCTTTTAGAATGTCCGCTTGAACCGTACCACGTACAACTTGAAGCGTCTTTTCACGAACTTCAGTGAATTCTTCAACAGTTAATGTGCGACCCAGCTTCTCTTCGTTGATTTTAACTTGTTGATCAATTGCCGTGTTCATAAACATCGCTAAAATAATAGGAGCTGGCCCGTTAATCGTCATCGATACCGATGTGGTTGGTGCGCATAAGTCAAAACCGTCATAGAGCTTCTTCATATCCTCTAACGTACAAATGCTTACACCTGATTCTCCAACTTTTCCGTAAATATCTGGACGAGTATCTGGATCTTCTCCGTATAACGTTACCGAGTCAAAAGCTGTAGACAAACGTTTCGCTTCATCATCTTTTGAAAGGTAATGGAATCGACGGTTAGTACGTTCAGGTGTACCTTCTCCTGCAAACTGACGCTTTGGATCTTCCCCAGCACGTTTGAACGGGAATACCCCTGCTGTGTATGGGAATGAACCCGGTACGTTCTCTTTATAAACCCAACGTAATATTTCACCGTAATCAACAAACTTAGGTAAAACAACTCTTGGTATCTTCAAACCACTTAAGCTTTCAGTACGTAAAATTGTACGAATTTCTTTATCTCGTACCTTGGTAACGAATTCATCGCCAGTATACGCTTCTTTCAATGCTTTCCAATTATCTAGAATGCGTTTTGATTCTGCTGTTAATTCGTCTCGAATACCTTCAGCAAGTGATGTTAATGATTCTACCAATGCATCGTTTGGTGCTTTTTCACTCACTGTCTCAATGGCACCTTCAAGCTGGAATAGACGACGAGCGAAATCCACTTGTTCGTTTGATTTCTTATGGTAGCCACGAACAGAGTCAGTTAATTCACGCAAGTAGTAGCGACGGTCATTTGGAATGATGACATTTTGTTTTTGCGTTTTAATAAATTGTTCATAGCTTGTTTCCCAGTCTGTTTTACATACTTCATTAACGCGTGTCACCAAGGCTGCGAATAAAGAATTTGTGCCAATGTCGTTAAACTGGCTTGCAATTGTACCGTAGACAGGCATTTTGTCTAAAGATGAATCCCATAATCCACGACTACGTTGATACTGCTTTTGTACTTGTCGAAGCGCATCTTCCGAGCCTTTACGCTCGTATTTATTAATCACAATTAAGTCTGCGAAATCAATCATATCAATTTTCTCTAGTTGTGATGGTGCACCGAATTCGCTTGTCATGACATACATCGATACATCCGACACATTCGTTATTTCTGCATCACCTTGTCCAATACCACTAGTTTCTACAATAATTAAATCGTATCCTGCCACTCTAACTACGTCGAGTACATCTGAAAGTGCTCCTGACAATTCCGTACGAGATCCACGTGTAGCAAGACTGCGCATGAATACACGCTTGTTGAAGATGGCATTCATACGAATACGGTCACCAAGTAAGGCTCCACCTGTTTTTTGCTTTGTCGGGTCAATTGAAATAACCGCAATTTTCTTATCAGGTAATTCAGATAAAAATCGGCGAATTAATTCGTCAGTGAGAGAACTTTTACCTGCCCCACCTGTCCCTGTAATACCTAAAACTGGCGTACCTTTTGACATAGTACGGGCTTTCTCAACTAAGCTTTTCGCTTCCGCATTTTCATTGTTCACTCCGTCTTCTGCAACGGTTATTAAGTGAGCTAATATTTCTGGGTGTTCCGTGTCGACTTGTGCTAATTGATCAACTGTATTTTTGGCATCAATTGCCTTATCGCAGTCTTCCACCATTCGATTAATCATACCTTGCAGACCTAATGTACGACCATCATCAGGTGAAAAAATCCATGCAATACCATAGTCATGCAAGTCTTTGATTTCTTTCGGAATGATTACGCCTCCGCCTCCGCCATATATGCGAATATGCGGTGCGCCTCTTTCAGCTAATAAATCATACATGTACTTGAAGTATTCAACGTGCCCACCTTGATAAGACGAGATGGCAATTCCATCTGCATCTTCTTGAATAGCCGCATTCACGACTTCCTCAACCGAGCGGTTATGACCTAAGTGAATAACTTCCACACCTGTTGATTGTAAGATACGACGCATAATGTTGATAGATGCGTCATGCCCATCGAAAAGGCTAGATGCTGTTACAAATCGAACATGGTTTGTTGGACGATAAATTTCTACTGTGGCTGTCATACTGTTCCCCCATTCCTTTGTATCCCTTGTAAGAAAAATTGTGTTTGTTCGTCAATAAAGACATGGATATCCATATCACGATGAAGTCCCCATCTTCTGAAAGCCCACATTTGACCTTGAATCACAACATGATGTGCAGCCAGTTTCACTGCACTTTCAGTTAGTTGAATTTCTCCAGATATTCTACAGGCATGCAAGATCTCTTCGAATATCGCAACCATTTCAAGCTCTTTATTCAACACGTACTGCAAAGCGTCTTTAGGTAGTGATTTCGACTCTTGATACATTACGACGTATTCATCTTGCATTTCATCGATGAGTAAATAATAATGGCGAATAGCCGTGACTAAGCCTTCAATTGTTCCCGCTTGCGTTGGTAGCGTTGATAGACGTTGTTGCACCTCTTCATAAATGCTATCGCACACCAAATACAATACATCTTCTTTTGTCCGAATATATTCATAGAGTGTGCCTATGCTAAAGCCCGCTTCTTTCGCGATTTCACGCGTCGTGGTTCGATGAAAGCCCTTCTGTTTAAAGAGCGCGACAGCTCCGCGAATCATTTGATTTCGGCGTTTTGATATGAGACTTTCATCTTTCACGGACGACTGTACTTCGCGTTTATCTCTCAGTGGTACCACGACTTATTTCGTAAGCATACGAGAAATAACAAGACGTTGAATTTCTTGCGTTCCCTCGTAAATTTGTGTAATTTTCGCGTCGCGCATATAACGTTCAACTGGGTAATCTTTTGTATAGCCATACCCACCAAATACTTGAACCGCTTCAACAGTAACTTTCATTGCTGTATCACCAGCCATTAATTTAGCCATTGCTGATTCTTTGCCGTATGAATGTCCATTTGTTTCTAACCAAGCCGCTTGATACGTCAATAAACGTGAAGCTTCAATTGAAGTAGCCATGTCTGCTAATTTGAATGAAACCCCTTGGTTTGCTGAGATTGGTTTACCGAATTGTACACGTTCTTTCGCATATTCAACAGAAGCGTCTAAAGCCCCTTGTGCAATACCAACAGCTTGAGCAGCGATTCCGTTACGACCACCATCAAGAGTCTTCATAGCAATTAGGAATCCTTCGCCTTCTTCACCAAGTAAGTTTTCTTTTGGAATGCGGCAGTTATCAAAGATAATTTCTGTAGTTGGTGATGAACGAATACCCAGTTTCTTTTCTTTCTTCCCAACTGAGAAGCCTTCGAAATCAGCTTCCACGATAAATGCGCTTGTGCCTTTATGTTTAGATGTTGCATCCGTTACAGCAAACACCACGTAGATGTCTGCAATTCCACCGTTTGTAATGAAGATTTTAGAACCATTTAATACATAGTGATCGCCATCTAGTTTAGCGGTTGTTTTCATTCCACCGGCATCAGATCCTGAACTAGCTTCTGTTAAACCGTACCCACCAATTTTTGATCCTTCAGCCATTGGACGAAGGTACTTTTGTTTTTGTTCTTCGTTACCGTATTTGAATATTGGCCATCCAGCTAGTGATGTATGAGCTGAAAGTGTTACACCTGTTGACGCACAAACACGTGATAGTTCTTCAACAGCGATACAGTAAGCTAAATAGTCTGAACCAATTCCGCCGTACTCTTCCGGCCAAGGAATTCCTGTTAATCCTAGTTCCGCCATTTTATCGAAAATACCGCGATCAAAACGTTCTTCTTCATCACGTTCTGCTGCAGTTGGTGCTACCTCTTTTGTCGCGAAATCGCGTACCATTTTACGAATCATTTCATGTTCTTCTGATAGTTTAAAGTTCATTTTAATTTCCACCTTATCGTTTTTAGTTTTTGTCTCTATTTAACTTGGTTGTTGATTTCCGCTACAAGATACTTGCTTTCCGCGGGCGGTTCGGGAGCCTCCTCGTCGCATCGCTCCTGTGGGGTCTCCCCTGACCCGCTTTTCCCGCAGGAGTCTCGCATCTTTTCGCTACAATCAACAAAACTAATAAAATTAACATTGTTCTTTTACAGAGCAATTTTTAAAAATATATTAACTCTCAAGGTGATGAAATTCACTTTCTTTCCGATTGCCCACAAGAAATGGGTCAGACAGATGTTACCAAATAAGCGAGCAGAAGGTGGCGACTCCTAGGGGATTAGCAAGCTAATCAAGACCCTGGACTGAGCATCGCGAGGGAAGCGGCTTGATGCTTGCCCCCAGGAAAGCGTCCACCTGGAGCGACGCTTATCAATATTAGATACTTACTAATTACAATTTGTTGAATCTCATAGCACTAGGTTGTTACTTACCATTATTCATATATGCGAGCAGATGGTGGCGACTCCTAGGGGATTAGCAAGCCAATCAAGACCCTGGACTGAGCGTCGCGAGGGAAGCGGTTTGATGCTTGCCCCCAGGAAAGCGTCCACCTGGAGCGACGCTTATCAATATTAGATACTTACTAATTACAATTTGTTGAATCTCATAGCACTAGTTAGTTACTTACCATTATTCATATATGCGAGCAGATGGTGGCGACTCCTAGGGGATCTAGCAAGCCAATCAAGACCCTGGACTGAGCGTCGCGAGGGAAGCGGCTTGATGCTTGCCCCCAGGAAAGCGTCCACCTGGAGCTTTGCTATTCTAACATTAGATTTTCATTTTAATAAGTGCTTAGCAACAACAATGCGTTGAATCTCAGATGTACCTTCGTAAATTTCAGTCACTTTCGCATCGCGGAAGTAACGTTCTACAGGATAGTCTTCTGTATAGCCATATCCACCGAATACTTGAACCGCTT
>JBFELW010000072.1:0-8109 GCA_041551995.1 Paenisporosarcina sp. | reverse complement strand
TCCGTTTAGTGACTTCACCATGCTTTGACATGTATATGACATCGATAATCTGACCCTGTTGCATAGATTTCAAAAGACTTCCTTTCACTTTAACCCCTCCAATTAGAACGTTCGTTCTATTATATGCGAACGCACGTTTCAAAACAACCGGAATATAAATAAACTTTTTAACGTTAGGAAATGAATTGCCCTATTCGAGTCATTCATGTCTACCTATAAAAAGTTGTGTCTCATGTAATAAATCTGTCAAACACATAGTAACCTAGTAGTTAGTAGGGAGATCTATGGATGGTTACTATCAACTTGTGGTTATAAGTACTTAAGTGATCATCCTAACTCACCTCAAAAATTAGAAAGCAGGTGCAAATCATTTTGCCTATCAGACATCGTAAACGTAATACAGCAGCGTTTACAGTCTTGTCTTACTTCACTTTATTCTCAGGAGTATTCTTGTTTTCTATCGGACTTTATAATGCGGATGCCTTGGAGTTAAATGAGAAAGGGTATTACATTGCTTGTATGATTTTAGTAGCAGTGGGATCAATCATTACGCAAAAAGTGGTGCGTGATAACGCGGAAGATAATGATATTATTGAGGCGCAGGAAAGAGAATATCGAAATAGTCTTCCACCTTCGCCAAAAGAGAAATGATTAGAATTCGTGAACGCGACTATTATTAAATTGAAATATTCCATACAAATAACCACTTATACCTTCTAAGTGGTTATTCTTATTTCTTATTCTTTGTCATGATTTAAAAACATCCGTTTTACTACAATGGCAGTCAATCCAATCGCTTCAGATTCTGTCAATGTTCCTTCGGCTGCTTTATTTTCCCAGACTTCTGAGGTAATAAAACCTTTTTCTCGAGCCTTCACTAACATATCTGTAAATTCATGATTAAGAGTTAAGGATTCTGTTTTAAACAGTTTCATTTCCTCCTTCTTCAATTTCAAATCAAAGTAAGCTACAATTCCTTTAGCAATTGCTTCTCCTTGAGACTTCATAACAGTATCGTTACGCAGCTTGATAATATCGATATTCGAATCCATAAATCCGCCTTCAACAAGAACTGCAGGCATATTCGTCTCACGTAATTCATGGAAATTTGCTGTTTTTATTCCGCGATCTTTTAACCCCATGGCTCTAACAACTAGTGGATGAATGAATTGAGCTAGAGCAACTGATTTCGGGTTATTTTCTGGAGGACCAAATGTATATGTTTCTACACCACTGTGATTTCCCCAGAAACCCTCTAAAGAGTTATGGTGAGAACTAATATAAATATCAGCACCCCATTCATTTGCTAGATTTGTCCGTGTGGAAAGGGGTATATCTAAGATACCTGAAGGGTCATCCACACGTATCTGTTGGACGCCATCATATTTAGCCAAATAAAGCATTCCTGAATCCACAACTTTATTGTTAAATGACCATTCTCTTTCTTCATGTGGAGATCGTTTACCCAGAGTATTCATTCCGTGCCCTGCGGACCAAGATATTTTCACCACATAACTACCACCTTTCCATCGATCAGGACCTCCGAATAGAGACTGAGCAATAATCATTTTCTATGAATTGGTGAATTCTTCTCAAAATTCTTTATAAATGCCATCAAATCTTAACAATAAAGTCATTGTCATTATGGTTAATGATAATAATATCAACTTATAAAACCTTCAATATAGTATTAGTTACTCATAAAAGTGCATCAGCTTCTATGATTTCCAATGTAAGATGTTCATATGAGGATAAGTCTATTTCGTAAGGTTCAACTCTATTATTTTCTTCATCTCGTATGATTCTTATCGTAGGACGCCCGGCGGAATTGAAGTTGTATTTAGAGACGATTCCTCTTCGATTATCATTTAATTTCACTGTTATTCCCTCGGGATAAATCGCGATACAATTGGCAAATAATTTAACTTGTTTGGCCTCAAACTGTGTCCCGCTTCCTGCATACAATATTTCTAGGCCTTTATGAGGTAACATTGCTGGTCTGTAGTCCCGATGACTTGTAACAGCATCAAAAACATCTGCAACACTTAATATCTTGGCGTATCTATGAATCTTTTCATCTGTTAAGCCTCTTGGATAACCTAAGCCATCAATTCTCTCGTGATGTTGCAGAGCGCAATGTGATACTGGCACAGGAATTTCGTGAATTTTTCGTAGCGTCTCAAAACCAGACTCACAATGAGTTTTAATAAGTTCATATTCATCCTCAGATAACTTGCCAGGTTTGTTTAATATACTTGGTGGTATACTCATCTTTCCAATGTCATGTAGTAACGCACCTAGTCCAACCTCCTCAATATTTTTAAGAGGTAAACCATTTTCTATTGCCAATTGACAGGCATAAATAGATACGTTCAATGAATGTGTATACACATTATTTTCGTGAATTTTGGTCGTTGCCAATAAATTTAATGCTTGTTGATTTTCTTTTAAACTACTATAAATATCACTAAATATCTTTTGAAAACTACGAATTGCCCTTCCCGACTTGATCATTCCTTGAAGATTTGATTTCCTCGAGTTTACATCAAGAATTGTTTTAAAGCCCTCTGTTATAACATGAATGGCTTCAACACGTAGTTCCTCAGGTACAGATTGGACACATTCAATGCCTTCAGATATGTCATCTTCTATGTATATCATTGATACATGATACTTCTTCAATTTCTCAATTAATTGATCCGTTAGTTCAATTCCTTGGGATAAAAGGACTTTTCCATTTTCATTATAAATAGGCTTACTTAGTTTTATCCCAGAATAACATTTATCCAGTGCTACTAAACGCATATATTTACTCCATTCTTTATATATTTCAAATTACATAAAGAGATTTATAACCCTAATTCTATTAGTCTATTTTTATTAAAATCACAGTAAATATACCACTTTTTTAAAGTAAATGTAATAAATTTCTATAATTTTATATATAAACAGGTAAACGAATGACCATAATTCTGTATAGCCTGTTGGTTTACCTGTTCTTTTATCCCAATTTCTTGAAGCACTTTTATAAAGCCTTCTTGTTTCTTCTCAACCCTAGTATTCCAAGTATACCGACAACACCTATCCAATCCCATTCCCTTTCCTCTTTATCTTCGTTCAATTGCCCGTTCTTGGCTGTATTTGGAAAAGCTTCTGCAAAAGTAGTGGATTCTGCATAAGAAAAGCTAATGATCATTACAAAGAAAAGTACCATTATTTTTTTCACGATTTAGTTCCTCCTTCATTTCAAAACTGCTTTGTATATTTAGCTTGTTCCAGATGAAGAAATCTATACCATTTAACTTTGTAAGAATTGCTGTGCATAAAAAAAAAGCAACCTCATTTACCAGGTCGCTTCCTCATTTAATCCAATATGAAATTCACACCTCTGTACGAGGCTTTGTAGGATCACATTCTGGTGTCGGCACTTCAGTCGTTTCTGCTAATTTTTTTAAATAATAACATTCTTCACGTGCCATATGGTCAGCCATTAGAGGTGAAAGTGTTCCGAGCATTTCTTTTTTAATCTCCATCTCCTCTAACTCCCGTAAAAAAGCTTTAAAAATAGTCATTTCTAGATGAACGTCCATATGAAATTTGGTTAGGGCCGGAAACTCTAAGACGTTAGTACGTAAATAACCCGCAAGCTCCACGGCCTTCAAATAGAAACATTGCCATTCATTTGTGAAATCCTGCGCTTTATCTTTCAATTGTTTTTCAACTCGATCTAAATTCATATCTATACCACCTGCGTGTCCTGCAGCGTCTAGTAACCACAATAGATCATGATGTAAGGAATGAACAGGTGGAGGCATTTCACCTTTTTCAAGATAGCTGAATAGGCGTATACCCTCTTCCACTTCGTTAACCATGTGGTTGAGAAAGGATGGTGGTAGTGAAATCTTCACTTTCCCTACTAAATGCTCTTTAATCAATACTAATTTAAATATACGAATTTCATCGCTTATCGTCTTGGCTTCCTGAAGCAAAGATTGGAGTGATTGTTCATCTGATGGTTGTTTAGACTGTTGAAGTAGCTTATCAAAACGATTCTTAAACATATTCGCCATTTCGATATATTTCTTCTCACTTGGTGCTAACGAATCGTGTATGAACCGGCTATGATCGCCTAATATTTGAAGCCAAAAATGAAGCTCTACTAATGACTCATCATATAAAGTTCTTGAAAAAAAAACATCTCCTTTTCCTGTATACTCCATACTTATGAATAGGAAATATTCTTTATGCAATGTCATGAACTTCTTAGCCACTGCTGCTCCTTTATTGTGTTTTATTCTTCATTCAATATCAAATTCCTTCTAGTTGCTGTAAGACATCAGCAAAGGTTTGTCCTTCTAAATCGTAGCGAAAATCGCGAAATGGATCACCTTGCTTTTTCATGCGTTCTAAAACTGCTGGGATTGAAAATAGATCAGGTTTTAGTGAATCCGTAACTTCAGACCAGTTTAAAGGAGTGGCAATTAAACCGTTTGCGTTTCCTCTTGGAGAGTAAGGCGCAATAATTGTTTTTCCACCATGATGCTGAACGTAATCCAAATACAATTTGTTATTCCGGTTTTTCTTCAATCTTTCCGTAGTAAACCATTGAGGTTCTTGCTCACATAAGAAATCACAAACAAATTTAGTGAACACACGAGTTTTTTCATAAGAGAAAGAATCCATCGGTAAAGGGATATAAACTTGTAGACCCTTACCACCAGACGTTTTTACATAGGACTTCAGCTTAAACTTTTCAAAAATAGCTTTCATTCGTAAAGCTGCCTCCACGGCTAAGACAAACTCATTTACTGAAGGAGGGTCAAGGTCGAATACAATTTCAGTTGGTTTTTCAGTATGAATGGGTTGGAAAGGAATATGATACTCTAATGCCAATTGGTTCCCAAGCCACAATAAGGATTCAATATCATTGCACATGATGTATCGAATATCACCCTCTTGTTGAGTTGTAATAAAATCCGGAGCATAATCAGGTACGTTTTTTTGATAAAAGCTTTCCGCACCGAACCCATGAGGAAACCGAATAACTGTTAAAGGGCGATTGCGTAAAAAGGGCAAGATCAATGAAGAGATTTGCTGTAGATATAGTAAATAATCATCTTTTTGTATGCCTATTGCTGGCCATATCGGCTTCTCTGGATGTGTGATCTGTACAATCTCAGGTATTGGAAACAGTTGTCGCTCCATTTGCTTCCAGTGACAATCATTTGGATCTTTTTCGAAATTAAATGCATGGAATCTAGGTTCTCTTAAATGCTTGTCGTCAAAGTCAATACAGGCGATGTCAACGCAAATGGATGGCTCCAACTCCCAAGTCGTTTTTGTTAGCTTTGTTCCATTTGTTTGAAACAATGTGATCAAGGTTTTTAACTCTTCCTCTTTAAATCCGTGCAGTACGTTAACAATCTCTACTAATGCGTCATTCTGATAAACAGCACCATGAAAGTAGCCGTTTGCCTTGTCATATTTCGTTAGAATAACCGTGACATATCTCCAGTTCTTTATTTTCAGCCAACTAGATGTACGTTTGCCACTATTCCAGCTACTTTCAATTTGTTTGGCAACAATTCCTTCACCATTGCTGACTAAAATCTTGTTCCATAATTGCTCGTGATTAGTAAATACATCGATGGCTTGTATCCGGTATTGATTTTCAGCCTTTATTGAAGTAGGAAGTTTAAGGGTCTGAAAAATGTTTTCTAGTTTCATTTTACGTTTTATAATTGAAAGTTCGGTTAAGCTTTCCCCCTTGTATGTTAGAAAGTCAAATACAACATAATGACATGGAAACTCTTTTACATGTTGCGTAATGACGCTTTCTTTACGCATTCTTCCTCTTAATTGAACAGTGGAAAAATCACTTTTGAAGTCATTTGTTAAGTAAACTAACTCACCATCTAATGATAAAGGCAAAAAAGGCCGTATTTGTTCCAGTATGGTTTCACAGAAAGAAAGAATTTCTGGAAACATTTGATTAAGCACCTTTCCATTTCTACTCATGAGAGTAGGTATGTCTTTTTCCCACTCGATCATACAGCGAAAACCATCATATTTTGCTTCGTACAGCCAGTCCTTTCCCAAAGGAACATCAGTTGTGGCAGTTAAAAGCATGGGCTTCAATTCCACACCTACTTTCAGTTTTCTATTGTCTTAGCTTTCGATTTTTTTTGAGTTCTAATACATAAAATGGTCGAAATATTGCATAGTAAGAACAAAAAGAAAAAGTAGGTGGAGACGAATGCATACAGTTTGGAAAGGAAGTATTAGCTTCGGACTTGTTAATATACCAGTTAAGCTTCATACGGCGACGGAAAATAAAGATATTAAATTACGACAACTTCATAAAGAATGTCATACACCGATTAGTTATCAAAAGATTTGTGAGGGTTGTAAAAAAGAAGTCAAGAGTGAAGATATCGTGAAGGCTTACGAGTATGCAAAGAACAAATTTGTAGTATTGGATAATGAAGAACTTGAAAACTTAAAAAAAGAAAATGAAGATAAAGCCGTTGAAATTATTGACTTTGTCAAACTAGAAGAAATTGATCCAATCTATTTTGAAAGAAGTTATTTTTTAGCACCTGATAGTGGTGGAGGAAAAGCCTATTCTCTTTTGAGAGAAGCCTTGATGGAATCTGGTAAGATTGGTGTTGCTAAAATCATCATCCGTTCAAAGGAGCAGCTAGCAGTTGTTCGTGTATACAAAAATACGCTTGTTATGGAAACCATCCACTTCCCTGATGAAGTTAGGAGTGCAATAGACGTTCCGAATATTCCGAGTGAAAAAACGGTTGTTAAAAAAGAATTGGATACAGCACTAATGTTAGTTGACCAATTAACCACTGTCTTCGAACCTGAGAAATATACCGATGATTATCGCACAGCACTCATGGAATTAATTGAAGAGAAAAAAGCTGGAAACAGAATCGTAACAGCTACTGATAAACCAACTGAAGTACCTTCTAATGTGACCGATTTAATGACCGCTCTTCAAGCATCCCTTGATAAAACAAAAAAGAAAAAGCCCATTCCCAAAAAACGTGTGGCAAAAGCAAAGACTTCTTAAGTAGACTAACTTGCGCCTATGAACCATTTCGGACAGCAGCGTAGGCGAAAATAAAACCATTCAAACCTAAAGGAGCCATTACGCTATTCTGCATATGGCTCTTTTCTGTGGAGTTGGGAATTATATCAAATTTGATAAAGTCGTCTTAACAAGTTAACTTGCTTATGTACCTTGTTTGATTGATAACCTTCTTAGTTTGATTGATTAATCTCTAGTTTGAGCAATAAACAGTCCTATTTGAGCGTTAAATTTTTTCACAATCTTTTGTCTGGTTTACTTGTATTAATTCAAGTAATTATTTGACTCTTACATGAGAAAAAGCCCTTGAAACCTCAGATTGAAGTTTTCAAGGGCTTATTTCTATAGAGATAATTTAAGGAGCTTATCTCTCTCTTCATTTAATTAGCCTTTTTTGATCCAGAACTTGAATACGCCATTCTCTTCTGCATCTGTTACTAATTCATGACCACCAGATTTTGCCCAAGCTGCTAAGTCATTTTTAGCGCCTTTATCTGTAGCATGGATTTCTAAAACTTGTCCTGACTCTAACTCTACCATTGCTTTCTTTGTTCGAACGATTGGCATCGGACATGCTAAACCTTTTGCATCTAATACTTTATCTGAATTCATTATTAAACCTCCATTATTTTTATTATTTTATTGAAACGAAATAAATTTCCTGTATAACGAATTATCCTATACCTATTCATGTTCGCATCTTCTCTATCTTCTCCACTTCAATTTAACGAAAACCAAAAACTGTTAGAATGTTAAAATTGAATGTAAATAAGAAGCAAGTCTATTAATTACTAAACGATATAAACATAATATATACCGAAGAATATCAACATGGCGAATACCACCGTAGTCATGTAAACAATTAATTTAAAAGACGACTGAAATGTCTGTGTATTAATAGACTTTCGAATTCGAAAATAGATTAGCGTTGCTATTAGACTTGTGAGAAGTCCTAGCACTAATGAAAACAAACTAATATACATAGCAAGATTATCATCTAAATATTT
>JBFELW010000071.1:0-8200 GCA_041551995.1 Paenisporosarcina sp. | reverse complement strand
TGTTATCTTTAACGCACCAGATTTAGCGCTAACCCAACTGGTTATTGAAACCATATCCGTTGCGCTTTTCTTGCTAGCATTTTATCATTTACCTAAGCTAAACCGGCATGAAAATCGTATAACGTTCCGTCTAGGAAATGCCTTGGTAGCGTTGGGTGTCGGGGTAACTATCACCCTCATTGCGCTCTCGGCTCACTCTCAAAAAATGGTTCCCTCCATTTCCTCTTATTATAAAGAAACGGTCTATACAGAAGCCGGTGGAGGAAATATTGTTAACGTTATATTAGTGGACTATCGTGGATTTGATACATTGTTTGAAATTGCAGTACTAGCAATCGCCTCTCTCGGAATTATTGGTATGATTAAATTGCGTTTAACCAAAAAGAAGGGGGTGGACCGACTTGAAAACAAATGATGTCATTTTACAAACTACAACAAAAATTGTATTCTTTATCATTTTTCTATTCTCGGTTCACATCTTTTTTGCGGGGCACTATACCCCTGGCGGTGGTTTCGTCGGTGGGTTATTAACTGCTAGCGGAATTGTTTTGTTACTGCTTGCATTTGACTTAAAGACGGTTACTACAGCTTTACCGATAAATTACACTGTCATGACCTCAATTGGATTGTTAATAGCATTAGCAACAGCTGCTGGATCTATCTTTTTCAATGTTCCTTTTTTCACACATGCATTTGAATATTTCTATATTCCATTGTTAGGAAAGCAATCGTTACACACAGCAATTTTGTTTGATACAGGTGTTTATTTAGTTGTTGTAGGTGTCACGATGACCATTATTCAATCGATTGGAGCTGATGAGTAATGGAAATAGTTATGAGTTTTGTCATAGGCTTTCTCTTTATGGCCGCTGTATATTTAATTCTTTCAAAAAGCTTACTTCGTATCATAATAGGTACTGGCGTATTAAGTCATGGAGCACATTTACTACTTTTAACTATGGGAGGATTAGGCGGAGACTCTCCTCCAGTTGTTTCACCTGGTGTATCTGATTATGCAGATCCATTACCACAAGCCCTTATTTTAACGGCAATTGTCATTAGCTTTGGTGTAACTGCATTCTTCTTAGTACTAGCCTACCGCTCTTATCAAGAGCTTGAGACTGATAATATGAATTTAATGAGAGGAACTGAAGATGATGATTAATTTACTTTTGTTCCCCATTCTACTACCGTTATTCTTTGCAACTATTTTAATGTTGTTTCCAAAGCAACGAATGATGCAACGTACTGTTGCGTTAGCTGGGCTAATTATTACACTAATAGCTACTCTTGCTTTACTTGTTAAAGTGAAAACTGACGGGGTTCAAGCAATTACACTAGGTAGCTGGTCTGCACCATTTGGTATATCAATGGTTTCTGATATGTTATCTGTATTACTAGTTCTATCCTCTACTGTACTTACTATTTTTGTTGTATGGTACAGTTTTACGTCAATCGGGATAGAACGTGAGTCCTTCTTTTATTACCCGGGTGTACTATTTATGCTAACAGGTGTTAATGGTGCATTCACTACAGGTGATATTTTTAACATGTTCGTATTCTTTGAGGTCCTACTCATGTCTTCTTATTTGTTAATAGTACTTGGTGGTGAAAAGATTCAATTACGTGAATCCATTAAATATATTCTTGTGAATATAATTTCTTCCGCTTTATTTGTTGTAACTGTAGCCTATTTATATTCAGTGGTTGGAACGCTAAATATGGCAGATATTTCAGTGAAAATCGCAGAACTAAATCAACCTGGAATCATCACAGTAATCGCTGTTTTATTCCTTACAGTGTTTGGTTTAAAAGGAGCCTTATTTCCACTCTATTTTTGGTTACCAAGCACGTACGCTGCACCACCAATCGCTGTATTAGCTTTGTTTGGAGCATTACTAACAAAAGTGGGTGTATATGCTATTATGCGCACATTCACACTACTTTTCACTCTTGATCAAAGCTTTACTCATGAGTTGCTTATGATTCTATCTATACTGACAATAATTGCTGGTTGTATAGGCGCTTTAGCATACTTTGATGTTAAAAAAATTATCATTTACAATATCATAATTGCTGTTGGTGTCATTTTATTTGGTACTTCTCAAATGAATGAAGCTGGAATAATGGGCTCTGTGTTCTATTTAATTCACGATATATTGATTAAAGGTTCATTGTTCTTGTTAATTGGTGTTATTATTGCGATTACTGGAACATCTGATCTTCGAAAAATGGGTGGATTAATTAAATCCTATCCCCTACTTGGTTGGACTTATCTAATTGCGGCATTTGGTTTAGTTGGAATTCCACCACTAAGCGGATTTATTGGGAAGTTACTTATAGTCCAAGGCGGATTTGAAGCAAATAATTTGTGGGGCAGTATTATCATACTAGCTTCGAGTTTAATTGTTTTACTATCAGTTATTCGCATTTTCATTTACGCCTTTTGGGGAGAACCTGTTGAATTAACTCCACTACACAAGAAACAATATCGTGGATTATTTACGCCAGCTGCTGTTTTAGTTGGTTTAAGTGTATTATATGGTGTTGGCGCTGAATGGTTAGTCCCTTATATGAGTGACGCTGCAGAAGTCATGTTAAACCCTTCTCAGTATATACAAGCTGTATTAGGGGGTGCCTAATAATGGCATTTCAGATTTCACTTAACTTTTTTATTGCGTTTTTATGGATGTTTTTAACGATATCCTTCACCCTTTCCACATTCATCGTTGGATTCCTATTAGGTTTACTGATGTTGTGGATTACAAAAGGATTTTTCCCAGGTCGTTTCTATATGACTCGTGTTTGGGCTATTATTAAATTAATTATGTTATTTTTCAAGGAATTAATTTTAGCAAACTTTCAAGTACTATATTTAATCTTGCAACCTAAGATGCCAATTAAACCGGCAATTTTTGCATTGAACACAGTATTAGAAAGAGACTGGGAAATCACGTTATTATCAAACTTAATAACGTTAACACCTGGAACGCTTGTAATTGATATATCACCGGACTCTAAAACGATATATATACACGCTTTGAATTATGAGGATGCTGATGAAGCAATAGATTCAATCAAAAATACATTTGAAAAAGCTATACAGGAGGTGAGCCGCTAATGATGATATTTTTTTGGGTAATGGTCATATTAATTAGCTTGTCAATGTTAGCTTTTATTTACAGATTAATTATTGGCCCTTCAACTCCCGATCGCGTAGTGGCACTTGACTCAATAGGTGTTGCGCTCATTTGTATGGTCGCTTTAATATCAGTTCTAGCAGAATCTAGTTTTTTCTTAGAAATCATTCTGTTGCTTGCTATATTAGCTTTTATTGGCACTGTGGCGTTCTCTAAGTTTTTAGAGAAAGGAGAGATCATCCAACGTGACAATAATAATAGCTAACATTCTAATTGTTTCAACTGTTATTTTTGGTGTTATTTTTATACTCGCTACGGCAATTGGTTTAATTCGGTTGCCTGATGTATACTCTCGTACACACGCTGCCTCAAAAAGCGCAACTCTTGGTGTTATGTTTATCTTACTAGGTGTATTTCTTCATTTTTGGTTAATTGAAGATCACATCAATACACGCATCCTTCTTGGAATTGCTTTCTTGTTCATCACAGGACCTGTAGGTGGACATGTCATTGGACGTTCTGCTTATTTAACAGGGGTAAAGATGTGGGATAAATCTGTAAAGGATGAACTTGCACCTGTGATTGAAGAAAGAAGAAAGCAACAAAAATAAAACGCTTATGCTTTTCCATTTAGGTGGAAAGCATAAGCGTTTTTTATAAGGATGAAGCATTAATATGGATAGCCGTATGGATAACCGTATGGATAACCTCCATAATACGGATACGGATATGGGCGATACGGATACGGGCGATAAAGATACGGGCGATAATATGGAGCACCATACAAAGTTGTACCTAGTAAACTTCCTGCTAAGCTACCTAAAAAAGGACCCCCAAATAAACCAAATCCCCCTATACCACGACCATAGCCCCCGCCGTAATAGGGTCGAATTCGTCTGACCATTCTGTTCTCTCCTCCTCTCTCTCATATGGTATGAATTAGAGGAATTGAGACACAGGGATAATGCCTATTCTGTTTCTTGGTCACTCATACGTTCAATCAATGTAGCCAATGTTCGAACCATAGCTCCAGTACCGCCTTTAGGTCCAAGATCGTGGGAGGCACTTGCTCCTGATGTTCCAGCGATGTCTAAATGAATCCAAGGAGTATCTCCTACAAATTCACCAACAAAACCTCCACCGAAAATCATGTGGCCGTCACGACCAGGAGAATTGTTTAAATCAGCTACATCACTTTTCCGAATGCGTTTTTTATCGTTTTCCGTTAATGGTAAGCGCCATACAAACTCTCCTGTTTCAATGGATGCTTCCATAAGCGTTTCAAAAAAATCTTCATCATTTGTCAATGCGCCTGTCTTATCCATTCCTAGTGCAACAATTACCCCTCCAGTTAAGGTGGCAACATCTACAATGTAATTAGCACCGTGTTGTTTGGCATACGTTACAGAATCAGCTAATACTAAACGTCCTTCTGCATCTGTATTTAATATTTCAATTGTTTTACCACTTAATGAAGTAATCACATCATCTGGCTTAAACGCATTGCCTGATATCATGTTATCAGTTGAAGCAATAACAGCAATAACATTTTTATTAGGTCTTGTTTCACCTATAATGCGCATAGCTCCTAATACGGCAGCTGCGCCTCCCATATCCCCCTTCATACCGACTAAACCATCTTTAGGTTTAATCGAATAACCACCAGTATCGTATGTAATACCTTTACCTACGAGTCCAACTACATCGTTCCACTCTTCTGTTGCACGATACTTCATAACCATAAGTCTTGGTTCTTCAGTAGAACCTTGATTAACTGCAAGAATCGCTCCCATTCCTAACTCTTCCATTTCTGCTTTGCCCAATTCTTCATATTCAAAATCATATTTCTCTGCTAATTCTCTAGCATACTCAGCCATTTTAGTCGCAGTCAAAATATTTGACGGCATATTTACTAAAGAACGGGCCTCGCTGACTGCATCAGCATAAGCTTGACCTACTTTAAAGTAAGCTGAAATTTCTTGACTATCTGAGTTACTAAGTAATTCAACAAAATCAAGATAATAATCTGGTGAATTTGATGAGGTTTTATAATTAGGTACCTGATACAGACCCATACCAATTCCTTCAGCAGCTAAATAGGTGGCATCTTCAATTTCAATATCTTCATTTGTAAAAGAATCTAACCAAATTGAAACATTTTTTGTTTTTGAGGCTACTAGTTCTTTCCCCACTGTTCCAAAGATATCGCGTAAGCCATCTTGTGTTAAGGATTTACGATCACCAAGTCCGACAAAGAATACTCGTTGAAGTTTTCCTTCCTGAAGCATTGGTAACTTGGTTAATTTCTTGCGATCAGTTGATACATCTCCATTTTTCATCCATTGTTCCAATGAAGAGCCATAAAAAGAACTAAACTCAGACCAGTTCTGTGTATTTTCTGGATGTTTAAATGTTCCTACGATTAATACTTCAGTCTGTATATCTGTAAAATTAACATCATTAACTTCTACTTTCATATAAACCCCTCCATCTATATATTCGCTTTCTATTATATACGAAATTCTTACGCTTTTCGAATTAATCTATTCTCCGAGCCTTAACAATAGTGTGCTATAATGAAAAACATATTGTTTGGAAGAAGACCTAACCTTAATTAAACATGAGACAAGAAGTACTTCTCATAGGAATGAAATATGTCCTACAACTAAGAATCACTGAAAAAGAAAGGGTGGCATTTATGGATATTTTAACAAACACACCACTCCTTGCAGCTCTGTTTGGGATAATATTTGCTCAATTTGTAAAAATTCCAATTGTATTTTTAGTTACTGGTAAAGTGGATTGGAAGCTTTTCACTTCAACTGGAGGAATGCCGAGTTCTCACTCAGCAGCTGTAACGGCACTCACAACAGCAGTGGCCTTTGAAACTGGACTTGGCTCACCTCTGTTTGCAATATCTGCAATCTTCGCAATCATCGTCATGTTTGACGCAACGGGTGTCCGTTTTCAAGCAGGCCAACAAGCCATTATAATTAACCAAATGCGTTCAGACTTTCATACGTTTGTGAATCAATCAAAAGGATGGACGCAAAAGAAGAACACTGAAAAAATTGAAGAACTTAAAACTCTTCTTGGACATAAACCAAGTGAAGTTTTCATGGGAGCCATAACTGGAATTGTTATTTCGGTTCTGATATATGTATTTTTAATCTAAAAAGCAGTGAAGCCCTTTCGAGAGCTTCACTGCTTTTTTTATTAAAACATTTGGTATCCATTTTTCCTCAATGCTTTTATTACAAATCCGGCTATAATTGCACCGGCCAACCCACTAGATAAGATTAAGACATCTGCTCCGTGAAGAGACATCAACTTATCTGATAAGGATTGAAACGCAAATAACGGTCTAGTGAAATAATCAAAGAAGTCTACTTCGTCAATTATTAAAATAACAACGATTGGATAGACAATTGCCATTAACCAGGTCATCCGTAATAACATATTTAATAGAAAACCTATACCGAAAAACATAACTAAGAAAATAAGTACTGATAAAATTAATTGTACTAACGAAAAATTGGCATCCATTGTTGTACCTCCATACTTCCTTTCATCAGTTTACATGATTGTATGAGGGCTTTCAATGGACATGTTCGATGTTCAACGCTCTGTAACATATTCAGACTCTGTACAGGTACTGTTAGATGAAAATCATCATACAGAGGTTGTTACTTGGTAGTAAGGTAGTCTTTTATCAAATAAAAAATAACAACTCCCTTCAGGTATTAAGAAGGAAGTTGCTACAGCAAAGTTTATTTTTTACCAGAACCAGCGCAACATGTACACGTTTCAGATCCACCTAGACGTAATTGAAAATAACCATTTCCTTTACAATATGGGCATTGATTGGTCTTCGCTTCTGTTTTATATGTAGTCATATATATCATCTCCTTTTAATTTTTAATTCTTAATTTTCAGATAATATACCATGTGCAATATCTTTGTGCAAACCCAAAAACACTAATGTAAACGAATACATTACACTTTTTCTACCTTTTTCTTATTTTATCGCCAATATTCTCACTTTTTTAAAGAAGCATTTTGTAGATGGAGTGACCAAATAACCATGATTTATCTCTTCTACTCACGACGAAAAACAGTGAATGATCTAATTAACTTTCACAAAATTTCATTCTACTGTAAAAGGTATCCTCGTAAAAACACTCCCACACGTAAAATGATACCACTGAAAAACTTGCGTTAAAATTCGATGCGTAGGTTATAGTGAAAAATGGCGAGATTTTGAAATTCATTTGATATTCACTGCAAATATGGCATGGCTCCTTGCATTTACATACCAAAGGACAAATCGTATTTTGAACGTTCCACTCGTACCGAAAGATAATATGCTTTGACAAATTGATGAGTTAGTCGATTTTTTATTTGTCTTGGAAGAATTGAAGAATAAAAATTGTCTCGATAAGGTTTTGAAATCATTAAAGACACTACCTAATTAGTACTTTAGTTATACAAAAGCAAAGACCAAAATCTCTGCTGATTTTAATTTTAGTAGGTGATTGTAGTGAAAGGCGGCGACTCCAGCGGGAATAGCGAGACAGACGAGAACCCGCAGGGCAAAGGAACGATGGTTAAGAACAGCACATCCTGTGGTAACGCCTTCGTGACCAACTTCCTGTTGGCCCGAGGACGCTCGGCGCTCGCCCGCGGAAAGCGTCCGACTGTAACGGAAGTCACCTGTACTAATCCGTATACCCAGCAGGGCGTTAAAGCACTGGACCGCCCGCGGAAAGCTCCCCCTGTTTCTGCATCGCTGCGCTAGCTTCGAAACATAAAAGTGCGTTGCAACGAAAATCCACTAGTTTGTTATAACGGAGATATAACAAAAGAAAATCCCCCCTCTCTCGATAAATCGACAGAGGGTGGATTTAAAACTATGTGTACTTTTTAGTCTCCTCCGTAAAGTCCGGTGGGAGTTATATTTATTTCTTACAGTACGTTAAACTTACCTTTTTTGACGACCAATGAAGGTCCACCAATCATATAAAGAGCACGATTATCTATCATTTTCTTCATGAATGCAG
>JBFELW010000070.1:0-8207 GCA_041551995.1 Paenisporosarcina sp. | reverse complement strand
TCATTTTTAGTTTTATTACTTTCCATTTTCGGTATTCTGACATTGTTTTTTGGTATTTGGCTATTGCCAATGAAATTTTATCAACTGCAACTATTTCTAATTATCGTTGCTTTACTTGTGCTGTTCTTCACTAGTGATGCCATTTTGAGCGACATTTTGACAGGCTTTACACAAATGCGCGATTTGATTTCGCTATTACTAATTGTACCAATTATCAGTTGGGTATTAAAAGAAGAGCCTTATATAGAAGAAATCATGAGTTTTTTCCATAACTTGCTTAATAAAAGCCAACGCTTTTATTTTGGAGTAACGGCAATGACACAAGTCATTTCACACTTCTTGCTGTTTGGTGCTGTGCCAATGATGTACCGTTTCATCGATACTGTTCTGGGTGACCATAAAGATGAAGCATGGGAAAACTATAAAGGAACAGCTATCTTGCGTGGCTTTGCTTTATCGACCATGTGGGTCATCAGCATTCCAAGTTTTGTCTTTGCGGTAGAAGCACTTGAAGCAACTCTTTGGAAGTCTATGTTATTGGGCTTTATTTTTGCATTTGCTGGGACATTACTAGCAACTGCTTTTTCTTACTTAAAGGAAAAGGACTACAACACCGATTTCACGAAAACGTTACAGGTAGAGATTGATAAAGCCGTTAAAAACTCACGTAATGAAGGCTTTTGGAACAGGGATGTAACTGAATTTTTCTTCCTTTTCATCTCCTTGTTTGGAACAATCTTTCTTGTACACGAACTGACAGGTTTTGAATTTTTACTGACCATTCCATTGGTTATTCTGGTCTGGACGTTTTTATACTTTCTTGTCAAAAGACGCAAAAAGAGTTTCATCAACAATACCAAATTATATTTCTCCAAAGGAATGGCGACTCAGGCACAGGCATTCAGCATTTTATTAGCAGCTGGGTTACTGATTTTCGCCTTAAACCAATCTACTTTTGGACTCTATGTGATAAATAGCTTGAACGTATTAACTGATTTAGTGCCCGTTTTAAATATTCTTTTCTTAATTCCTTTTATCGTGATCTTCCTTGGATTCATTGGGTTAGGTCCTTTACCGGTCATCGTTTTAGTTGCAGGAATATTAAACGGTGTTGCACTGCCTTATCCACCGGAACTAATTGTACTGGCTATCACTTCAGGAAGCGTGATATCAATTATCCTATCGCCTCTAGTTATGCCAGTCATTATTTTGAGTAACTTGAATGGCCTCAGTGGTATACGAAATGGAATCCGGTTTAATTTGAAATTTGCGATTGCTTTTTACGTTCTCGTACAGGTATTTATACAAACGATGGTGCTACTATGATTTGCATGTCATGCAGTCATTCATAACAATTCAACACAAGCAAGGAGTGTCATTGAATGGATACGTTGATTCGACTTTTAACGATAGAGGACTTGCCTTATTTGGAAGCCATGGTAACCGGAGTAGATGATGATTACGTCATCCAAATTTACGATCGACTTATTACAGGCACTAGTCGTTTATATGGGGTGTTTTTGGAAGATAAGCTTGTCAGTATTGGTGGGTATACGATTTTCGCTAAACGGTATGCCATGCTTGGAAGAATGCGCAGTGACATAAGATATAGAGGAAATGATTTATCTACCAAATTGATGGCCCATGTTGTTAATGAAGCATTTAAATTACAGGATATTCAGTGGGTGGGTGCAAATACACAGGAAGAAAACCTTCCTGCCCGGCGTGTGATGCACAAACTTGGTCTTATGGAGATTTCAATACATCAGGAAGCCACTACTAAGGATGTTTCAATGTTAGAATCTGGTGCTCAAACCTGGAATGAAATTCATGATGTTGAACGGAAAAAGGACTGGATCGACCAGTTATATATGAAAACTGGTGCAGTCTTTCCATATGAATGCTATTACGCCTTCCCTGCTTCTCAAGATTTATTTCCTGACGACGAACTGAGGAAGTGGTCTTTTTATGAAAATAAAACCGCAACACGCATACTAATTACAAAAGCTGATACAAAAAAATATCATTACCTACATACGATCTACCCGTGGAACGACATCATGGAACAAGAAGGTCTTTGGGAAACAATCGCTGCAGCGTATCAAAAGTTAGCTGAAGATGAAGAAGATGAAACGCATATATGGATGGATATATTTCTGGAAGCCGCACAATCGCTACCAGCTAATCATCCTTTTGAACTCCCCTCTCCCTGGATGTTGTATGGAATAGATCGAGAGCAAAGAAAGTCAGTTATAAGTTGATTCAATAAATCTTCTTTGATATTATGAAAATTAGTACAATAAAAAAGACCGTTTGATGGTTCAACATTAAACAATCAATGTAATAGTAGGTTCCCTTCAAGGTGACTGGCTAAATGAGAGTGATAACCCATCTGAGCGCCTAACTCAAGGATGGGTTATTTTTTATGGTAATGATTAAGGTTCCTTGTTTAAACAAACTCTACTTTCTTTATGGGTTGATTCACCTAATTCCCTTTGGTATAATGAAGTTAGATAATGAGTACAATAAAAAAGATCGTTTGATGGTTCGACATCAAACGATCAATGTAACAGCAGGTTCCCTTCAAGGGGGATTGGCTAGATTAGGCAGTAACCCATCTGAGCGCAAACTCAAGGATGGGTTATTTTTTATGGTTAAATGAAAGTACTAGAACAATCAATGTTGCGAATGCTACTGCTAACATCATTGCTTCAAATACTGTCATGGCAAAACCCCCTTTCGAACGGGAGTGAGCCAACCACCCTTGAGTTACCTATGCGATTACTTTACTATTATACCACACATATGTTCTATTTTATCTAATGAACTATATTCAAAACTGCGATAAATTTATTGTAATGGTACCAATGCAACATAAATATTTTTGTTTGAAGGACTCAAAGAAAAACCTAATATGTGCCTTAATGGTTTGAAAATCTGAACAAAAGAAGACGTGAATACATAGCGTATGTCCCTATAGAATTGGCATAAACCAATCCTTTATATAGTCAATAAACAATCTTTTCACATTCTCCCATACTTATATCTACTTAATATTTCTTCAGGAATATGACAATAATCATTTGGACATCTAGCTAACCTATCTTGATGTTCTTCTGCACTTCTTACATAGTTTGTAAGAGGTAATACTTCAACAACTATAAGGTCATAATCATTTCTCTCACTAATAAACGCCTTCGCCTCTATTAAGTGTTCAGGCTTTTCACTATATACTCCTGTTCTGTATTTCTCACCAACATCCTGTCCTTGTTTATTCAAACTGTATGGATCAATAATTTCAAATAAATATCCCATTAATTCCTCGATTGTTACAATCTTCGGATCAAATTCTGTTTTTACACATTCCGCGTATCCATCATAATCACCCTCAAGTGTATGACTTGTTCCATTAGCTCTTCCCGCTTCTGTCAACTTAACTCCAGGTAAAATTTTGATAAAAGCTTGTACTCCCCATAAACATCCACCTGCCAAATATACGACTTCCATATTAACTCTCCTCTTTGTTTAACACACCAAAAATTTTATTCTATGTAATTAAAAAACTGCAGTTATTAATTTTTAAGAAGTCTATAAAGATATTTATTACTTTAAGTAAATCCTTCACTTTAGAAGTCATTATATGTAAATACAACTAACAATTCACCAAAAATTATAAGCCACTTTTTCATTTAATCATCTTTCAAATACCTTATTGTTTAATCCTCTTGTTTTTATTATACCAAAAGTTCACATTTTCAACTTTTAAATAAAAGCTCTGTTAAAGTAGGAGGTTGATTAATCGTTAATGAATATGGAAAGTGGATTTCCAAATTTAATATCAAACTGGATATTTATGTTAAAATTAAAGTAAGATTGTGAAACTAACTAAGCAGTTTAATTAAAGTAAAATTAGTAAGTAAACTGGTGCTTTTCTAAATGGAAAAGCACTTTTTTCAAGAAGATCGTGTAAGGTTAACTTGACACATTAAATATACTCAGGTAAGTTTGTGTCAGGTTAACCTTACAAGGAAAGAGGTACCATAATTGAAAAACAAAGTTAAAAAACTTAGAGAGCAATTTGGATTATCACAAGCACAATTGGGTGAGAAGGTGAATGTTTCACGGCAAGCGATTAATGCTATAGAAAATAATAAGTTTGACCCCTCGATTTGGTTGGCATATGATTTAGCGAAACTTTTCAGTATGTCAATTGAGGAAATATTTGATTTTGAGGAGGATAAGAGAAAATGAGTTTATTAAAACAACCTTTCATAAATATAATTTTTATTGGTTTTATGTCATTCATTTATTCGTTTATTTTTATTTTTACGGCTGGTCATATGGAATTTGTTAGTATCCTTTCACATGCTGAGACACTAAATTCTGCTTTCTGGAATGGATGGTCTAACTTTATTAGAACTGGAAATATGAGATTCATTGGATACCTAATAATTGGATTAACTATTGCCATAATAATATTTATTTTGATTAAGAGAAGCAAAAAGTACGATGAATATCAAGTGAGCATCTTAACCAAAAGTCTATTAGTTGCTGGTACTTTATCTATTTTAATGATTCCATTTATGATGATTTTAATTTTGAGTGATTCAAACTATGCTGTGGAAACAATCTTCCTATTAGCATCCGTACAATGGGTCAGTGTTTTAGTTTCGTACTTGATTTATGTTATTAAGTTTTAGTTTGTGAAAAATTACACTTTAAGTAACGAGTGCTTTAGTAAAAAAATAGATAGGAAAGAATGAGCTTGGAGAAACAAATCCAAACTCATTTTTCTATCCACAATCATTACAACTTTCATTGTAGTACGAACAATACTTTATAGAATTAACGTAATAGCAGCTTCCATTCTAGGGTATTGGCTAGGACATGTAGTAACCCATCTGAGCGGCTAACTCAAGGATGGGTTATTTTTATGGTTAAAGATCAGAACTAATAATCAAAAGCTCAGACATATTGAAAACTTAGCGGTTTAAAAAGGTTGATGTAGTGTTGATATACCACTTTAATAACATCGTTCATTATTCTTTTAGTAGTCTTTCTCTAAATACTTGATCTGTTTCATTTCTAAAATCACTAAACTTTTCTGATCCTGATTGTAATACTTTCTTTGAGTCTTTATCTATTTTAATCTTACCTTGATGTATAGCTAACGGAATAAAAGCATTTTCTACTTGCGGACCAACAAATGGTTCGAGGAAGAAAAAGAAATCCTCACCAGCTTTCACCGTTGTACCACCCTCTAGTTGTAGATCGACTAAGGGCAAGTCTTCCCCAGGCTTTCCGTTGGGTTTATAAATTCCACCAGTTTCAATAATCTTGATCATACTATTCTTTTCTATATTACCTTTAAAAGAATTTCTAACTTGTATTTGTGAGATTGTAAAAGGTAAGTCTCCATGAACGATTGTTTCTTGTTTAATAACCGTACCCTCTATAATTATAGGGGCATCTTTTTTTAATTCTTTTAAAGTCGTGTAGTGTTTATTTGTTTCAGCTACTAGCATAACTGTTTTAACCTCTTGATCTTTATTAAATGATCCTGCTTCAGTTCCATTTTTATTCATATTATTATTTTGACTATTGTCTATTGAACCACAGCCAGTAAGTGCTAACAATGTCGAAAGTAAAAAAAATGTATACCAATTTTTCATTTTTCATTTTCCTTTCTGATCATACAATTAGTTGATTATAGTAAAAAGGATATTTCTATTGTCTGGTGTGATATTCGGTCTTTGTGTATTTATGTATTTATACTGGTTGAGTGATTTCAAATTCATATTTAGCAACAGTTACAGTTTAATTATAACAGTAATTTTTGGTAATATATAGAAAATAGAATTTTAGATTCAACATACATTTTCATTTCACTTGGTTAATGGACAGAACTGATAATTAAAGGCTCCAACACACTGGACACATTCTGCAGCAAGATAACCTGAAATACAAATAAGGACAGCGGAAAAATATCCAGCTAGTCCTTTTTATTGGGAATCCTGCGATGGGTTTTTGTCCTTCGCTTCCCTATTACCTCACAATAAGGTTCATTCATTTTTGGTTAATGAAACAATAGACGTCTTTATTCCAGCGAGTAGCGGCCGAAGATACAATTTCGGCCGCCGCTAGTCATCTTGAAGTTCTAATTTCTACACAACTCGAACACTTTTTCTGTTTGCTATCTTTAAATTTCTTAAACGTTCTCTCAAAATTATTTCCACACGAACATTTAAATTGCAGTTTCTGTGAGAATCCTAAATATTCTTTAGAAAGTAATACACTATCTGAATTCTTCTTCACATAGTCACTTATCTCTTGAATCGTCCACTTTTTATTCATACATACACCTCCGATAGTGATTCCGAAATTATACACAAGAGGAAGTTTCGGATACCTTCCATTCAATTATACTCTAACTGCCTAATCTCCCTGAGTACTATAGTATACCATCACTTAAGTGACTGTATTATACCCAAATGATCTTTATTTATAGGAAATGAAATGTTAGAAGAAGGTTTTTAAAAGACAAAAGCCCAAGATACGAGTATCAAGGGTTATTGTACTTTATCATCTATTTAATAAAGCTATACCATCCGAGTGAATCCCATTGTCAAATTTGGTAATCATACAAGTTAAATTACTAACATTTCATTAAATGGGCCACTCTGTTAATTAACAATTCATTTGTAGTGAATAAATCGAATTGTTTTCATCCCTGGGACGCAACACTTAATGATTCGAAGGGAATATTCGCCAGAGGATAAATCTTAAAAGAGGATTAACACCCCTTCACATTGAACATACCAAACTATCGAATCAGTGAACATCTGACGAAAATAAATTTTGAGTAGCAAAGGAGTTGATTCATTTGAGGAAAACTTCGTGTATATTTATTGACTTCTTTTTATTATCTAGTTGTGGGAGTGGAATCCAATCTGAGACTGTAGAGCAAATCACGTTGAATTATTGGAATCGGGAGGATGGTGGAGCTATGAAACAAGATGAAGCGATTACAACTAAAAACAAGGAATTTCTAAATACCTTTACTGATGCTGTAGCTTTGGAATAAAGTTTGATCAAATTGATACTAATAACCTTGATAAACGAACAAAAAGTAAGTGTGTGTTTGAAAAAAAGATAGATCAAAACACGCTCATAATATATTCAATTTATAAAAAAGTTTGATCATTTCTGTGATCCTTCCTCCATTAAAGTGCACGATTGCTGAAGATTAAACCAATGCATATAGCCTATTATCGTTAATTATTATGTCTAGGTTGAAATAAGTCTTCTTGTGCACTTCTAACATCAGAAAAATGATCGACATAATAATGACCATCAAGTATTTCATTATGATGCATGATAAGTCTGTTCGGCAGATAAAGTTGAGGAACCAGTAGTTGAATGTCCACCCTGAACTAAAGTGACATCAAAATTATTGACTGTGGTAGTTCTTACCGCTGTGCAATACAATGTTCTGTTTTGCACCCTAAATATGGCATTATTTCAAATTTCGTTTCCTCAATTACTAAACAATCTGATCCGATTGCGGAACAACTCTATTGTCACTCAACAATTCCCTAATCCACCTTTTAATTCAGATGTACTTTTTCTTTCACTATAAATACACCCGACTTTCGGTAAATGATTTTTTGCAGTAGCAAAAATCTTATTCAAGAAAACTAAATTTATGGGGCAAGCGTTCCTCTTTTCTCATACATGTAATAGTTATCGAAACATTGTTTGATGCCATTTAAAAGTTGATCGCACATATCTTTAGAGAATATCCCTTTATTAAAATGAGACACACTGTTTCTATACGCAAATACACCCTTAATATGGCTGGCTTCCCGTCTATTAGCATTAAATGGCGGTTTCCTTAATTGGGCGATGTATTCACTTGCCATTGAATTTTCGTTGGTTTTTATATCATCTTCAGGTACATGTTTCTCGATTGCCAAATACAATAAATGTTCAAGTACACTACCCAATCCCGCAGCACAGACAAAGAATTTTTCATTCTCGTAGGCTTCTAAACATTCATTCAGTTCGAGTGTAAATTGGTCATTATTTATTATTTTAATCATTTCCAAAAAATCATAGATTTCTTTATGGATTCGTAACTGATTAAAGGAGGAACTTTCAAAAGGGGATTTCAATTGTGGTTTGAAATTCTCTCGATATTCCCTTTC
>JBFELW010000069.1:0-8332 GCA_041551995.1 Paenisporosarcina sp. | reverse complement strand
CATCTTTATTTTAACAGTCACATGTCTTCGTCAACAATTAATTCTTGTATTCATTATACAGGGCTTGTATTTGTTTTAAAATCTGATACAATTTAATTCGTTCTATTGATGGATGGAGGAATGTATAATGGCTTGGGATGTTCTCAGTATAATTGGTGCAATTGCATTTGCCGTGTCTGGAGCAATTATAGCAATGGAAGAAGAATATGATTTATTTGGCGTTTATTTACTCGGAATTGTCACTGCTTTTGGTGGAGGGGCAATTCGGAATTTATTAATAGGAGTACCCGTTTCCGCTCTTTGGGAACAAGAAATGATGTTTCAGATCGCATTGATTGCCATTACCGCTGTGTTTTTATTTCCAAATAATTTAATCAAGCATTGGAATAGATGGGGCAAGTTCTTTGATGCTATTGGACTTTCTGCTTTTGCTATTCAAGGTGCTTTGTTCGCTGTGCAACTAGGGCTTCCCATTAGTGCAACTGTGGTTGCTGCAGTATTAACTGGTTCAGGTGGTGGTATCATTCGTGATGTCTTAGCTAAACGAAAACCACTTGTGCTTCGAAATGAAGTCTATGCTGTATGGGCAGTAATCATCGGTTTAGTTATTGGATTGGGCCTTGTAAAAGATGATATTTCACTTTATATTTTGTTTGTCTTAATCACTACTTTACGAGTTGTATCCTATTTGTATAGATGGCGTTTACCGTTTCGCTCGGTTCACCATACAGAAAAAGCAGTTTAACTCCCAGGGAGTTAAACTGCTTTTTTATACTTCTACTTCGCCCTGCCAGTCTAACATTCCGCCAGACATATTTGTAACATCAAATCCTTGTTCTTCTAAAAACTGACACGCTTGACCACTACGTCCACCAGAGCGACAAACCATAATATATTCCTTTGATTTATCTAGTTCTTGCTGTCTTGACTCAACCGATCCTAAAGCGATATGCTGAGCGCCTGGGATAATACCAGTACCTACTTCATCATCTTCACGAACATCAATTACATAAAGCTGTTCTCCAGCTTCAATTTTCTTTTGTACTTCTTCAGGTGAGATTGTTTTCATTAATAAAACCTCCATTATTCTTTACTCATTCTATTTACCCCTATAGGTATAAGGTTAAAACATTATTATTCCTCTTCTGGTGAAATTGAGACCGATTTCGCAGGGACAAAAGTAGAAATCGCATGTTTATAGATAAGTTGCTGTTTACCGTCCGATTCCATGAGAACGGTAAAATTATCATATGATTTAATGTGTCCCTTCAATTGAAATCCATTTAGTAAAAAAACAGTGACATAGATACTATTCTTTCTCAATTGATTTAAAAAAGTGTCTTGAATATTGATTGGTTTCATGTGGCAGTTCCTCCTGTATGAACGCATGTCTAAACGTTTATTTTATTGACTTAATATCCTATTCGCTTTTAACGAGTAGAATCCTGCATCTTTTGTATAATTTCAGGAATAATTTCTTCTTTCTTTCTTGTTGGATCGACCCAATGGATGTTCATTTTATTTCTAAAATAGGTGAACTGTCTCTTTGCATACCTTCTTGAGTTTTGTTTCAACTCTGTAACAGCAAGATCTAAAGAAGTATCTCCATTGAAGAAGCCAAATAATTCTTTATAACCTATAGCTTGAACTGCTTGAACATCTTTAATCTGATTGACCCATAAGTGGTTCGCTTCTTCCAATAGCCCTTTTTCCATCATTTGATCCACCCTCATGTTGATTCGTTCATACAAGAGTTCTCGGTTGATATCTAACCCAACAATCAAATGTCGATACATTGGTTTACTACCTCGATTGTTCAGTCCCGCAGACTTTTGAGTACTTGAATGCTCTGCAATTTCGATAGCGCGAATGACTCGCCTGGTATTGTTAGGGTGAATGACTTTTGCTGATTCAGGATCTATTTCTTTTAATTTCTCATGCATTCTTACAGGTCCAATTCGTTCTAACTCTTCATAATAGGCTTGCCTGATATTATCATTTACTCGGTCTTCTGTAAATTGATAATCATACAGCACAGATTGAACATACAAACCCGTCCCACCCACAATTATAGGTAACTTCCCTATTGATTGAATTTCTGCAATCTTTGCTCGAACAATCGATTGATACTCAGCTACCGAAAATGACTCTGTGGGTTCTTTTATATCTAACAAATGGTGGGGAATATTTTGCATTTCTTCCTCTGTTATCTTAGCGGTTCCAATATCAAGCCCTCTATATATTTGCATGGAGTCACCATTAATAATTTCTCCGTTTAATACTTTTGCAAGTTCTATAGATAATGCCGTCTTTCCAGAAGCAGTAGGCCCGACAATAGCAAGCACTTCACATGGATATTTCATGACTTCTCCATCCAGTTTAATACCGTATTATAAACCTCTAAATTATTTACTTCATTTAACAGCTCATGCCTTTTCCCTTCCATAATAACGACTGTTACATCATGCAATCCTATTTTCTTGTATTGTTCCGCTACAGGCCATAAGCTTTTCCCCATCTTACCAACAGGATCCTCAGAGCCTGAAATTAACAATATAGGCAAGTCTTTTGGTATTTGTGTCATTTCTTTCTTATTGTGAACTTTAGTCACACCATCGATTAAATCGACAAAAAACTGATTACTTGCGATAAATCCGGTTAATGGATCGTCCACATACTTTTTCACTTGATCAGCATCCGTGCTTAACCAATCAAAATCGGTGTTTGGGTTATTAACAGAACCATTAAATGCTCCAAATGACATTTTGTTTAATACATGATTTTCAGTTTTCTTCCCTTTAAACGTAGCAAACCCTTTGGCTAACCATTTCCCGGCCTTGTCGACAGGATTTAAGGGACCACCCGTTCCGGAAAGAACGATTTTTGAAATCGATTGTCCATACTTTTGAATATACCTACGTCCAATGAATGAGCCCATACTGTGAGCGAACAATATTGGTGGTGGTAATTCTAATTTCAGGCGGACAGCGTGAAGAATTTCTCGTACATCCTCAGTCACACGCTCAAAACCATCTTTTTCAGTAAAAAATCCAAACTGTGCTTGTTTTTGACCTGTATGCCCATGTCCCCTATGATCATGACCACTCACCATAAAGCCATGTTCAGTTAAAAATACAGCAAATTCTTCATATCTACCAATATGTTCAGCCATTCCATGTAATATATGGATATGTCCTTTAATGGTCTGTTCTGGCATGTATACAACCGTGTAAATTTCTTCTCCATCAGACATCGGAATAAAGCTAATTGTTTTCTTCATATAATCCCCTCATTCCTAAAGGAAATAGCCGATGCAAGATGACTTTCTAACTCATTTCGATAAAAAGCAGTTTGTTCATCTGTGTACGCAAGAAGACTTTGCATTAGGCTAACGATTTCTTCTTTATATGTTTGCACCTCAATGATATTAAAATATAGATTCCCTGTTCTACGTATTAAAAAGTCTGAAGGTGTACAAACCAGCTCATGATGTATTCCATAAACCAGTTTTGTAGCAAGTACTAAAGGCAATTTACTCGTATTAGTCTTTAGAACATGAGCATATTTAAAAACCTCATCTACATTGGTGCCATAAAAAGAAGCCAATTCTCTCGCTTCCGCATTTGTTAACCCAAAAGCCTCTCCTTTATTTCCTTTCATCTCAATAAAAGAAGAGAAGTTTTTTGAACCCCCAAAATCGCCTCCTGAAAGAGGTAAATATTTTGTAATGCTATTCCTCCTTTGACGATTAGACATTTCCATAATCACCATATCTACCACGGTTTCAGCCATTTTTCGATATCCTGTTAATTTCCCACCAGCAATTGTAATAAGTCCACTCTTAGATACCCAAATTTCATCTTTCCTTGAAATCTCAGACGGGTCTTTGCCATCCTCATGAATTAGAGGTCTTATGCCAGCCCATGTGGATTCAACTCTCGCCAATGATAGTTTAATACTCGGAAACATAAAGGTAATAGCATTTAGAATATAGATGACATCTTCTCTAGTAGCAACTGGATTCTCTGGATTTCCATCGTAAAATGTATCCGTGGTACCAATATAAGACTTTCCATTGCGCGGAATAGCAAACATCATTCGACCGTCCTGTGTATCGAAATAAACGGCTTGTTCTAAAGGGAAATCTGCATTGTCAACAACAATATGTACACCTTTAGTCCACTTTAATTTTTTCCCATTTAAGATGGAGTCTTTGGATCGAACTTCATCCACCCACGGACCGGATGCATTCACAATTTTTTGTGCGTGTATTTCCACTGTTTTTCCAGACAATTGATCAACAGCAACTAGACCGACCACCTTTTCTTTTTCGTACAGAAAAGACTCTGCCTTCACATAGTTTACACAGACCGCACCTTTTTCAACCGCCTTTTTAATGACCTCAATTGTTAATCTAGCATCATCGGTACGATATTCTACATAATATCCGCCACCACGTAGCCCTTCGTCTTTTAATAAAGACTCTTTTTGAGTTGTTTCCTTAGGGGATAACATTTTTCGTCTTTCATTTTTTCTAACTCTAGCCAAGTAATCGTATACACGTAGTCCAGCTGATGTGGAAATGGGACCGAATGTCCCTCCCTTGTAAAAAGGAAGTAACATCCACTCAGGTTCTGTTACATGAACTGCATTTTCATAGACTATTTCCCGTTCTCTTCCTACTTCGGCCACCATTTGAATTTCGAGCTGTTTTAAATAACGCAATCCTCCATGCACTAGTTTGGTAGAACGACTAGATGTACCCGCTGCAAAGTCTTGCATGTCTATAAGGGCAACAGATAGTCCTCTTGTTACAGCATCTAACGCAATACCTGCCCCTGTAATTCCCCCACCAATTACTAGCAAATCAAATTCAAAGGAATCTAACGTGTGAACCATTTTAGGACGTTCTACAGAAGAAAACATCTTTTAGCCTCCTTTCTCTATTTAAATATTCTTGTGGCTTGAACCGCTTTTTGCCACCCCATATAGAGGTTTTGTCTCGTTTGCTCTTCCATATTAGGACTATATGTTTTCTTACTACTACGCATTTGTTCCACTTCAGATAAGTCTGTCCAAAAGCCTGTAGATAACCCGGCTAAATAAGCAGCACCTAAAGCTGTAGATTCATTTAATTTAGCTAATTCAATTTCCAGGTCAAGAATATCACTTTGAAATTGCATTAGAAATTCATTGTCAACCGCTCCTCCATCCACTCGCAATGTTTCAATTTGGATGTTCGCATCTTGTTGCATGGCATCTAAAACATCTTTTGTTTGGTAAGCAAGTGATTCAAGTGTAGCTCGAACAAAATGCTCTTTTGATGTTCCTCTTGTTAAACCAAAAATGGCTCCTCGAGCATCAGAATCCCAATACGGTGTACCTAATCCAACAAAAGCCGGTACTACATATACACCTTCTGAAGAGTCAACTTTTCTCGCGTATGACTCGCTATCAGATGCACTTTTCAAAATCCGTAATCCGTCACGTAGCCACTGTATGGCAGAACCTGCCACAAAAACGCTACCTTCAAGTGCATATGTTACCTCTCCGTTTATCCCCCAAGCAATTGTAGTTAGAAGACCATTTTCAGAGTTCACTGCATCTTCTCCCGTATTTAACAACATAAAGCAGCCCGTGCCATACGTGTTCTTTGCCATTCCTTTATCAAAGCAACATTGACCAAATAATGCTGCCTGTTGGTCTCCTGCAGCTCCTGCAATCGGGACTTCTACTCCAAAGAAGACAGAAGGATCTGTTTCTGCATAGATTTCAGAAGACGAAGCAACAACAGGAAGCATAGCCAAAGGAATTTCTAGTTTCCCACAAATCTCCTCATCCCATTTTAGCTCATGAATGTTATAAAGAAGTGTTCGTGAGGCATTCGAGTAATCCGTAACATGTACTTTCCCATTGGATAATTTCCATATAAGCCAAGAATCAATCGTTCCGAAGAGTAAATCGCCACTCTCTGCCAATTGTTTAGCCCCTTCAACATTGTCTAAAATCCATTTTACTTTCGTTCCCGAAAAATAAGGGTCTAAGCGTAGCCCTGTTTTTTCTTGAAACCACTGATCTAGATTTTCTTTTTTTAGTTCATCTACAATTGATTGCGTTTGGCGTGATTGCCAAACAATGGCATTGTAAATAGGGCGCCCTGTTTTTTTATTCCAAACTACGGTGGTTTCCCTTTGATTAGTTATACCAATTCCATGAATATTGGTAGGTTGAATTCCACTTTCCGTTATAACAGCGGCTATGACCGATAATACAGAGCCCCAAATTTCATTTGCATTGTGTTCTACCCAACCAGGTTTAGGAAAATATTGTTGGAATTCTTTTTGTGCTGCATGGACTAGCTCTCCTTTTTTATTAAAGAGAATAGCTCGAGAACTCGTGGTTCCTTGATCAATAGCTAACATGTAATCACCCATTTAAAATCCCCCGATACAATGATTTATTTCACCTTTCACAAAAGTACTTCTGACCAACTTATGTATGCTCTTCAATTATACTGTTTTTCCTATTTTGATGTACATGAAACACATCAAGTTCAGAAGGAAAAGAATCTGACATTCAAATTAAATAAGGTTTTGTAATATGATCTTTATTATCGATAGTTGATAGATGAAATCCGAGAAGACGAGCTGGAAGGACTCGACAATAAGGTAAGTACGATGATGCTTTTTAGTTCGCCCGTGGGAACTAAGCTAATTCCTCTCGCTTTCACACTAGAATAACCATTAAAAACGAATAAGACCTAAAAAAAAGGTAGCATTTTTATTATTTATCACATATAGTTTCACTAAGGAAACTTTTTTTCGTAAAAGAAATGATTGTGTGAAAGGAGAACTTTTATGGGCAAAGCAATTTTAGTAGATAAATTATTTGTTTCTTATCATGGCACAGATGCATTGAAAAATATTAGTCTCTCAGTAGATGAAGGCAAGTTGGTAGGTATTATTGGACCGAACGGAGCTGGAAAGTCAACACTATTAAAAGCCTTACTGAACCTTATAAAAAAAGATAAAGGTGAAATTCAAGTCTTAGGTCATTCCGTTAAGGAGATGAGAACAAAGGTTGCTTATGTTCCACAACGTAGTGATATCGATTGGGATTTCCCAATTACGGTATTTGATACAGTGCTTCTTGGCACTTATCCTAACTTAGGAATATTTAAGCGCCCTAAAAAAGAGGACAAATCTTGGGCTTTAGAATGTTTGGAAAAAGTAGGTATCGCAGAATATCGTAACCGTCAAATTGGTGAATTATCAGGCGGACAACAACAGCGTGTATTTCTTGCAAGAGCTTTAGCTCAAAAACCTGAGATGTATTTCCTAGATGAACCATTTGTCGGTGTAGATGTTACGAGTGAAGAAAAAATTATAGGAATTTTAAAGGAACTTCGTGATGATGGTAAAACAGTTATAGTTGTACATCATGATTTAAGTAAAGCATCTGATTATTTTGATGAACTGATTCTTTTAAACAAAGAACTTATTGAATATGGCGTTGTGGAAAAGGTCTTTCAACCAGATATCATACGAAGAGCTTACAATCCATTTCAACCCACGACTAATTTAGAGGTTCCTATATGATGAATTTTATTGATGGAATTATCGCATACGAATTTTTACAAAAAGCACTCATTACTTCCATAATGGTTGGTATTATATGTGGAGTTATTGGATGTTTTATTATCCTAAGAGGAATGGCTTTGATGGGGGATGCGATTTCTCACGCAGTTCTTCCTGGAGTGGCTTTGTCCTATATGATTGGCATTAACTTCTTTTTTGGTGCAGTTTTCACAGGTGTTTTAACTGCATTAGGAATTGGTTTCATTAGCCAAAACAGTCGCATCAAACATGATGTGTCAATTGGGATTATGTTTACTGCCGCATTTGCTTTCGGGATTATCTTGATTACTTTAATGAAAAGTAGTACCGATTTATATCATATCTTATTCGGGAATGTTCTCGCTGTTCGACCAGAAGAAATGTGGACAACGTTAATCATTGGAATCATTGTATTGGGATGTATTTATCTTTTCTATAAAGAACTGCTCGTCAGTTCCTTTGATCCTATTATGGCAAAAGCTTATGGATTGCCAACCAGAGTAATCCACTACTTCTTAATGATTTTACTGACGTTAGTTACTGTAGCTTCTTTACAAACGGTTGGCATTATTCTTGTAGTTGCCATGCTTATAACGCCTGCCTCAACTGCCTATTTATTAACTGATCGACTATGGGTAATGCTCTATCTTTCAGCAGGAATAGGTGTATTATCAGCTATTCTAGGACTATATTTCAGTTATACGTACAATTTAGCT
>JBFELW010000068.1:0-8455 GCA_041551995.1 Paenisporosarcina sp. | reverse complement strand
TAATTTGCTGACCACTTTCCTATGCCACGAATAGCGGTTAATTCTTTTTCCATTTGTTTTAAAGAAAGACCATCAAATTGCTGACGACTTACTGATCCTGCTGCTATTTTTTGTGCAACGCCTAAAACATATTCTGCTTTTCTTTGCGTAAACGAAAGCTTTCTTAAATCATCCAGACTGAGTGACTCAATTTTTTTGGGGGATGGAAACAGCCAATATTTTTCATCTTCAAATCTGATGGACTTTCCGTATGAAATGACCAATTTTTGTTTTAATGAATAGGCAACATGCAAACTGATTTGCTGGCCCATAATTGCCCAACATAACGCTTCAAATAAATCATCAACACCAACAATACGTAGCCCTTTGTGAGAAGATACTACTTCGTTTAATAACTTATCTTTAGAAGCTAGACGATAAAAAGGTTCTAAATCACGGTTCAAATCGAACCATTCATCTACGTAACAACCAACCTTAATCTTAGTATCGGTATCTACATCACTTGAAAGGAATTCTAAAGATAAAAATTCACCTTGGTTCGAAACGCGAATAATGATGTGTTTCCCTTCAATAGAGATGGCTTTTGTTACACATTTATTTTCTAAATCCACTTGATGCAAAACTTCTTTTGGATTTCTATTTAAATAAACCAAAACATCGATAAAGTTGAAATCAGTAATTTTTCTCAACCAACGATTAGTATTCTCTTCCTTCCACATATATTGACCCCCGTATGTAAAAACCCTATTAGCAATAAAAACTAATAGGGTTGATTGACTATTAAAACCGTTTATTCATTTCATCTGTAAATATTTTTGTGATACGTTCCAATTTTTCTCTACTATCATCTTCTGTTGAGCTCGTCACACCAATATAATATTTAATCTTTGGCTCAGTTCCACTAGGTCGAATACAGACCCAAGATCCATCTTCCAAGAAATACTTAATTACATCAGCTTGGGGTAACATGAGCTGTTCAAATTCTCGACCGTTACTAAAGGATCTTGTTTGCATGAAGTAATCTTCTTGAGAAATAATGTTTAGTCCTGCAATATCTTTTATTGGTTGTTCTCTTAATTGAATCAATAAGTTTTTAATTGAACGAGCGCCTTCTGCTCCTTTTTTTGTAACAGAAACTAGTCCTTCTAAATAATAGCCATGACGTTCATAAAGTTCATTTAACACATCGAGTAATGTTTTCCCTTGTTCCTTATAGAAAGCAGCGGCTTCAGTTATGGCTAAGACGGATTGTATGGCATCTTTGTCCCGAGCAAAAGGTTGTATTAGATAGCCGTAGCTTTCTTCATAGCCAAATAGAAACTGGTATTCTTTTGTTTGTTCATATTGATGAATTTTTTCACCTATAAACTTAAAGCCAGTTAACACGTCCTCAGTTGATGCTCCATGAGATTCAGCTATAACTCTACCCAAATCAGAGGTCACGATTGTTTTGAATACACGCCCATTTGCTGGCATGTCACCTTTTTCTTTTATCTGCGTTAATAAATATTCGATTAATATAGCACCTGTTTGATTGCCCGTTAAAAGGACATAGTCATCTTGCCTTTTAACAGCTACTCCAACACGGTCACCGTCTGGGTCGACTGTTATCAATATATCTGCATTTGTGCTGACACCTTGTTTCTTCGCTAACGCAAATGCACTTGCTTCCTCCGGATTAGGTGAGATTAGTGTTGGGAACTCTCCATTCGGTTCCATTTGTTCCTCAACGAAATGGAAGTTTGTATAACCTGTTTGCTTCATCAATTTCCGAACGGTTTCTCCTGACGCACCGTGAAGAGGAGAAAATACAACCTGTACATTTCCCTTTGCGGTCATATGAGGATGATGTTGAACGGATTCTACAGCTTTTAAATAAGCATGATCTAATTCTGTGCCAATAAGCTGAATCAAACCTTCTTGAAGAAGCTCAGGGTAATTTCCAGCCTCAACAGAAAGCTCGTCTTCTACCTGTTTCACAAAAGAGATAACCTGCTCGGCACTTTCTAAGTTTAATTGGGCTCCGTCTTCTCCATAGACTTTGTATCCATTATATTCAGGGGGATTATGACTTGCAGTTATAACAATGCCCATATAGGCATTTAATTCCAGAACACTAAATGAAAGCTGTGGTGTTGTACGTGGTGTTTCATAAAGATATGCTTGAATTCCATTTTTCGCAAATGTAGCAGCCGCTTCCTGAGCAAACTCGGGTGATTTTCTTCTACTGTCAAAGGCAATGACAATTCCTTTTTTCATTGCATCTGATCCAGCATTTTTTACGTAATTCGCAACCCCTTGTGATGCTTTGCGCACTGTATATGTATTCATTCGGTTTATACCCGCTCCGATTTCTCCGCGCATACCACCTGTGCCAAATTCTAAGTCTTTGTAAAAGGCATCTTCTAATCGCTTTTCATCTGATTGGATTTCAGATAGCTGAGTCTTTAATTCTTCTTCTAGTAAACTGAATGAAAGCCACTTCTGAACGGTTTGTTGATAACTCATATATATCCTCCAATAGCTAAGAGTATTAGAAAAGAAGCAAGCGCCCAAACTAGGCGCTTCCAACTTCAAATTAATAATAGAGCGTTTTTCTTACCCTTTTTTATATTCTACTCGGTATACATCGTGACGTCGGTCTTTTAATTGTTTAACCGTGCCATCTTGGCGTTGTCGACGTAAAATTTCTAAATCAACGTCGCCGATTAATACCATTTCTAAGTTTGGATTGGTTTCACCAACAATTCCATCTCGAGCAAATTCAAAATCAGAGGGTGCATAGATGCCTGACTGTGCATATTGGATGTCCATGTTTTCAGTCTGTGGTAAATTCCCAACTGTACCAGAAATAACTGTATAGATTTGATTTTCCACTGCACGTGCTTGTGCACAATATTTCACACGTAAATAGCCTTGGCGATCTTCCGTACAGAACGGTGAGAAAATAATATTCGCTCCCATGTCTGTTGCGATTCTTGCTAGTTCTGGAAATTCTATATCATAACAAATTTGAATTGCGATTTTCCCGCAGTCTGTATCGAATACTCGGACAGTATCCCCAGCACTAATTCCCCACCATTTTCTTTCATTTGGTGTAATGTGAATTTTGTATTGTTTATCAATCGAGCCGTCCCGTCTAAATAAGTAAGCAATATTATAAATTTCGTCGTTTTCTTCTTTAACAAAATGCGATCCACCAACGATATTCACATTATATCGGACAGCTAAATCACTAAAGAGTTCAATATACTGAGGTGTAAACTCTGTCAGCTTTCTTATGGCACGACTCGGGGAAGGCTCATTTAAGAACGACATAAGTTGAGTAGTGAAAATTTCTGGGAACACAACAAAATCAGAATGGGCATCAGAAGCTACATCAACGAAATACTCACATTGATTGGCTAAATCATCAAACGATTTAATCGCACGCATCATGTATTGGACTACACAAATACGAACCGGATAACTTGTTTTGAAGTGGCGTTTCGACATGGGTTTGTAATCTACATTGTTCCATTCCATTAAAGTTGCATATTTACCTGAAGCACGATCATCAGGTAAGTAGTTAGGGTTGATACGCATCAATGTAAAACCATTCATAATTTGGAACGTTAATACGGGATCATATATTTTGTGTCTAGAAACAGCATCAACATATTCTCTTGGTCGCATTTGGTCCGCGTGCTTATGATAGTTCGGTATTCGACCGCCTATAATAATAGATTTCAGATTCAATTGACGTGCAATTTCTTTTCGTGCTTCGTACAATCGTTGTCCAACTTTCATACGACGATACTCTGGATGTACCATTACCTCGATGCCGTACATATTGTAACCTTCGGGATTATGATTTGTAATATAGCCAGCGTCAGTAACATCCGACCATGAATGTCTGTCGTCGTACTCATCAAAATTTATAATTAGACTTGAACATGAACCGATAATGTTTCCATCAAGTTCAGCGACTAGTTGTCCTTCTGGAAAAACACTTAAATGACTACGGAGTTGATCCACTTTCCACGGATCCATTCCTGGGAAACAAAATTTTTGCATAGCTAATAAAGATTCGATATCTTCTATCGTAGTTTGTCTAATAATCATGCTAACTTCAAACTGGGATAAATCAAATTCCTCTGACATTTTACCTTCTCCTTCACAATTGCTTCATATTTAGTATATAAGAGTTTGCACTTCGTTGAAAATGTTTTACATGTACAACTCTTAGAATTATAATTTGTTATAAGTTTAACCACATAAAGGAGATAGAACAATGACCAAAAAGATGGAGAATCTACTATTATTTATGTGGATTGTGGCTGCATCTGCTACAATGGGATCGCTTTATTTTTCAGAAATTCGCGGATATGAACCTTGTGAATTATGTTGGGTACAACGTATTTTCATGTATCCACTTGTTATTATCATAGGCATAGCTTATATTCAAAAGAACGCACGAATCGCAGTAACTACTGCAGCATTTTCTATTATTGGCGGTGCAATATCACTTTACCATTATACCATTCAAAAAGTTGACTTTATGTCTGAAAGTGCACCGACATGTGGGCGTATTCCTTGTACAGGTGAGTATATCAATATATTAGGCTTTATTACTATTCCGTTTCTAGCACTACTATCATTCACATTAATTGCTGTAGCCAGCTTATTTGTAATGAAAGCATTAAAGGAGGAAAAATAAATGAAAAAACTATTGATTATCGGTGGCGCAATTATTGTAGTATTTGTTTTGCTCGTTGTACTAACGAATATGTCTAATGATGAAAAGTTAGTGGACAACCAGTATAAAACAAATGCTTTAAAACAAGAAACGATTGACCTACTAAATGATGAGAACTATCAAAATATCATTTTACCGGACGACTTGGAAGCAAAAATAGGAAGCGGTGAACCTGTGACAGCTTACTTCTTTAGTCCAACTTGTCCCCATTGTAGAGCAATGACACCCGTGTTAATGCCAATTGCTGATGACATGAACGTTGATGTGGTACAGTACAATATTCATGAATTTGAACAAGGTTGGAATGATTACAACATCGAAGCAACGCCAACTATGATACACTTTGAAGATGGTCAGGAAGTTTCCCGTACTGTTGGGAATCAGCCGAAAGAAAACATTGAAACATTTTTTAATGAAAATGTATTAAACTAAATAATAACGTAGACCATGTCATTGTACATGGTCTCTTTTTTGGAGGAATGAAAATGATTAAAACTTTTGATTATGAATTACAAAAAGACAATATCACGATTGAACAACTATTACGTGATGAATTTCAAATTGGGAAGAAAATTATGCATGAAATGCGCATGGCAAAGAGGATTACGGATGATAAAGGCGAACCAATGGTATGGCAACACCATTATCCCATTGGAACAAAACTTACATTTCATGTGAATGTTGAGCCGTCTTCCTACGTAGCAACTGAAAAATGTGAGGTGCCTATCTTATTTGAAGATGCACATGTGCTAGTCGTTTCAAAACCTGCAGGCATGCCTACACACCCGAATGATCCCGGACAAACAGGCACTTGTATGAATCATGTCATGTCTTATGTAAATAAACAAGGTGGAGTATATGCAGAGCATGTCCACCGACTAGATCAAGGGACAAAAGGCTTGGTTTTAATAGCCAAACACCCTCTTATTAAATCCATGCTTGACCGTATGCTTGAAGATAAACAAATCATTCGAGTATATGAGGCAATTGTAGATGGATATATGACACAAAAAAATGGAACAATTCGTACATCTATAGGTAAAGATCGTCATGATTCATCACGTCGTACTGTATCACCAACTGGTCAAGACGCAATTACGCATTTTGAAGTCGTAGGCCAGGACGCTGATTTCACAAAAGTACATGTCATTTTAGAGACAGGACGTACACATCAAATACGCGTTCACTTAAGCTCAATAGGTCATCCTGTTACAGGCGATAAGTTATATGGTTCACGAACAAGAGCAGACAACTATTCCCTTCAAGCGAAGAAATTACAGTTTGCCCATCCAATCACGAAAGAAATGATTGTTGTAGACGATTATAAATAAATAATGATACAAAAAGAGATTCCTCAATGTTCATTTTGAGGAATCTCTTTTTAAACTTAAAAATCAAAATGAAAATTATCTGGATCAGCACCAGTTCTTTCATTTAAATTCAAAGAGTCGATATTTTTCATGTCTTCAAACGATAATTCAAAGTTAAAAACGTCCCCATTTTCTCCAATACGTGCTGGTGTTATTGACTTTGGTATCACGGTCAAATCATGTTGTAAGTGCCAGCGTATGATAATTTGAGCTGGTGTCTTATTGTATTTCTCCCCTATACGAACAAGTGAAGGTTCATTTAGCAACCCACCTCGTGCTAGTGGCGACCAAGAAGTGATGGCCATACCATGTTCGCCACAGAAAGTACGTAAATCGTATTGTGTAAGACGTGGAGACAGTTCAATTTGATTAACCATTGGTTTGATATTTGCTTTAGAAAAAATCTCTTCTAGATGATGCTGATGATGATTTGATACACCTGTTGCTCGGAGAAGTTTCTCGTCATACAATCGTTCAATTGCTTTATAGGTCTCCATAAACGTTTCTTTTACTGGCCAATGTGTTAAATATAAGTCTAAGTAATCAAATCCTAGCAATTCTAGAGACTTTTCAAACGCTCGCAATGTTTGATCATAACCTTGATCAGAATTCCAAATTTTTGTGGTGATAAATATATCTTCTCGTTTAACCCCTGAGTGTCGGACAGATTCTCCAACTTCTCTTTCATTTCCATATAAGGAAGCAGTATCGATTGCACGATACCCAGTTTTTAAAGCAGTTGTCATGGCTTCGATGGCTTCATCTGGATTCGTCATTTTATAAACTCCTAATCCAAGTCTTGGCATTTCAACACCGTTATGTAAAGTCTTTGTGGATTGTAAGGTAAGCGACATATTCTTCATCCTTTCCATTGAACTTTCTCCTTCTATTGTACAAATTCAAGTGTTTTTTTACGAGTCAGAAGGTTTTTCATCTAAAACTATTGCACTTCACCCTAAAAACGAATATTATATGAAATGTTGATTATTTCGTTCGTCTTTTTGAAAGGAGACTCACTATGTTTCGCTTAAAAGAGCATAATACTAATGTAAAAACTGAATTACTCGCAGGGATGACTACTTTTCTAACAATGGTTTACATCGTAATTGTCAATCCAGTAATCCTATCTGATGCTGGCGTTCCGTTTGATCAAGTCTTTTTAGCAACAATTATTTCAGCCGTAGTAGGTACTTTGTGGATGGGTTTATTTGCAAATTACCCAATTGCAATTGCACCGGGTATGGGATTAAATGCTTTCTTTACATATACCGTTGTCATTTCATCTGACGGTGCTATTAATTACGTCACTGCATTTTCTGCAGTATTTATTGCCGGACTATTATTCATCCTATTATCATTAACACCTTTACGAAAAATACTAATCGAAATCATTCCTGAAAATTTAAAAAGTGGGATAACAGCTGGGATAGGGTTATTCATCGCCTTCATTGGTTTACGTTTGTCTGGTTTAGTTGAGGCTCACCCTCAAAATTTAGTGAAACTTGGTGATATAACTAGTGCTCCAGTTTTACTAACATTATTTGGTCTACTTGTAACACTCATTTTAATGGTAATGAATGTGTATGGTGCTTTATTCTATGGAATGATTGCAACGGGTGTGGTTGCTTTCTTTACAGGTGAGCTAACATTTAAAGGAAGTGCCATACAATTGCCTTCATTACCTGAAGGAGTGATCGTGTGGAATCCAGTTATCGCCATATGGGATGTATATCAATATGGAATGATTGGGATTGTGGTCTCATTTCTACTTGTTACATTATTTGATACAACTGGTACTATGATTGGCGTGGCCAAACAAGCAGGCTTAATGAAGGGCAACAAAATGCCCCGTGCTCGTCAAGCGCTACTTGCTGACTCAGTTGCTACTACTGTAGGTTCTATGTTTGGTACAAGTCCAACATCTGCCTATATCGAGTCTTCTTCAGGTGTGGCGGTCGGTGGACGTACTGGTTTAACTTCTGTTACTGTGGCTATTCTTTTCATCGTTGCAGCCTTTTTTGGTCCTCTTGTAAGCTCTCTTTCAAGTGTAGCTGCCATAACAGCTCCAGCTTTAATCATCGTTGGGAGTTTAATGATTAGTGCCGTGAAGAATATTGATTGGGATACATTTGATGAAGCATTCCCAGCATTTATTATTATTTTAACAATGCCTTTAACTTCAAGTATTGCGACAGGTATAGAGCTTGGATTTATTCTTTATCCTTTACTTAAGATTTTTAAAGGACAAGCACGTAAGGTGCATCCACTTCTCTACATTTTTGCAGCATTATTCTTATATCAATTACTATTCTTACCTCATTAAAAAGCCAAAAACGTTTAAACGAAC
>JBFELW010000067.1:0-8503 GCA_041551995.1 Paenisporosarcina sp. | reverse complement strand
GCCGGTAAGAGATTTTCAAGTTAGCGTACAAGACGCCCGCTTGTCGGCATAATGTTACGCGAAACTTAATTGGCAAGATACACGCGTAGACGCTTAAGTATTGGAGTTTCTGGACGCGGGTTCGATTCCCGCCGTCTCCATAATGTGTTACTACATATGGCATAAAAGCCTTGTATGGTAACACTGTGGTAACAAAATTCTTTCTAACTTAGAGACTGATGTAAAATTCACCGAACATGTAGTAGGTGTATTGTGCATTAGTCTCTTTTCTATTCTGTTAAATTCATTTTTATATAATATGGCTTAATTAACAAATATATAGATAAAATATAGATTCCTTTAGAATATAAGAAAATTTGATTCATTTGCCCTTACATTTATATACTTTTTTCATACTCTATTAATATAGCAAGAGGAAAGGAGGGGAAATTTATGTCTGGATATGGTGGTGGAGCTGGAGCTGGTTCCGGGTTTGCGTTACTCGTAGTGTTGTTTATCCTTTTAATTATTGTTGGAGCTGCGTTTACAAAAGGTGGTTATGGAGGCTACTAATATTAATTAATCATTTTTTCCTTTGCAGATTTTTTAATTGTACTAAGTCAAGGATAATAATTAGAATCGTAAGCAAAAAAGACACTGGCCATTTATTGGTCCGGTGTCTTTTTAATGTGTATTCATTTAAATCTAGTTCTGTATGCAGGGGCTACTTGAATACAATCAAGTATATTGAATTATTTTAAAGTGGTAATTCAAGTCAATCAAGCACATATAAGAAAAAAGGTCCTATATATGTTCTGAGTTACAAGTAATCTCAGTGATGGGAATTGCACAAGGTACCGTAACTATTTGATAAATAATTCCACTAATTATTCAGAGGAGGATGACATGAAGCTCTATCATATTCGCACTTTAGAAAACCTCGAACGTTATAAGAACACATGGGATGCTATTTTAGAAAATAATCAAAATAATAATCCGTTTATTGAATATCAATGGGTTGAAAATTGGTGGAGGTACCTTGGAGAAGACCATGGTATTGAAATCATTGCCGTTGAAAGTGATGAAAAAGTAATTGCTTTTTTCCCATTACAATTTTCTAGAGTATTTAATACTACATTGGTAGAGTTCATCGGAAGAGCTGAAGCAAGCTATATGGACATTATTGTATCTAATGATAATAGAGAAAGAGCAATTCAATATGTTTTTGATGAGCTAATCATGTCAATGCCGAAATGTATTTTTAATTTACATGGACTGCTATCTAGTAGTCCCACAACGAACATGTTGAATTTATATCTTGAAAGAAAAAAGGTTGATTTTGCTAAGTTCTCAATTGTCACTCCTTATATAAATATACAATCTGTAGATCTAGAACCATTTATGAATAAAAGGAGAAAACTACACGGACTCGATCGAAAGGAAAAAAGACTACGTTATTTAGGTGATATTAAAGTAAGGACTATGATAGACCAAGATGAAATTAAAGATGTTTTTTCCCTACATGATAAGCAATGGAAGAGAAAAATAGATACAAGCCATTTTAAGAATGAAACTTATAAAAAATTGCACTCTTCTATGCTAAGTACTAGTGATGGACCTATGGAAGCAAAAGTAGAAGGTTTATATTTAGACAATCAAATGATTGCTTTTTCATACGGTTTTTTATGTCGCGGAAAGTATCATAGATATATGACGGGATACGATGAAGACTATGAGCTATATAGTCCAGGAACACTATTAGACAAGGAATTAATCGCTAACAGTAAAAACAAGTCGATTCAACATTTTGACTTAAGTCCAGGATATGAACCATATAAATTCGAATGGAATACGGGAGTGGATTACACCAATAATTTTTTATTCTGTTCTTCCGACTGGAAAACAATGATGATACTACAATTTTATAAAGGTAAAGAACACCTAAATGTTATGGTAAAGAAAAATAGTAATACAGTTTTGTCATTATTTGATTTTATTGGACAAAAATCATCTTTTATAAAGAATGCGAAACTTCGAGACTGGCTTGCAGCTAGCAGTAATCTTTTTAGTAAAATTTACTCTAAAAAATCAATAGATGTTTATCAACAAAGCAATGGTCAAAGCGAAGTGGCAAACTATCAATTAACAAGATATCAAGAAACTAAGAAGAACCACCATGATGTACAAAAAGTAAATAAACGATATTACAATGGCTTTTATCCTTATAGTGATCCAAGTGTTTCTACTTTTTGGGTTCATTCAGAAGCGATTCGTTCAGACGAAGTCGGGTATCTGGCTCCCCTACCAAAAGAGAGTGCATTTATTGCAGATTGGCAAATTCATAAGCTATCTAATTTTTGTTCTTTTTTAAGAGAAAATCAGAATGTCAAAGAAATTTTCTTGTATACCGTAAAGTCTGATCCTGTTGTAGAGAAACATTTACAACAATTAGGATTCGAACATAAAAATCGTATTAAGAAAACATCTGTATTTTCTAAGTCTAAAACATTTGTTTTACCACCACCTGTAAAGAAGTGAAAATAGTTTACCTAGGTTCTAAAAAACATCTTCTTGTTATTCGTCTACCTACCTACTACGATAAGTAGTAGGTTTTTTTATTTTTATAGTGAACTTTTTGGCTACTGCCATGTCTAATATATAACTGAACTAGGAATGAGGTGTTATTTTGGAGGATAGTAAAATCGTCGAACAGGCGATAGCAGGTGACGATGAGGCATTTTTACTCGTGATGCAACTCTACAAGGAAACATTGTATCGAACAGCATTAGCTTTTTTGAAAAATGAACAAGATGCCCTTGAAGCTATTCAAGAAGTCACTTATCGTGCATATAAGAAAATACATACCATTAAAGAACCAACCTACACAAAGACTTGGTTAACTCGAATTATGATGAATTATTGTCAGGATCAAATGAAAATTAATAAACGTTTCACAAATAACGAACAATTAGATACACAGATAACAACTAGCAATTTTGCTCATATTGAATTACAAGAAGCACTAGGAACTTTAAATTCCCAAGATCAACAGCTAGTTTACCTAAAGTATTTTCAGGACGTGAAAATCAAAGATATTGCAACATTGGAAAAGATACCAGAAGGAACCGTCAAATCAAGGCTTCATAAAATCATGAAGAACCTACGTCAGCACTTCACAGAGAAAGGGGAAGTGGATCATGTTTGAAGAGGAAGAAGAGAAACTGAATGAATTACGAAAACAACTGGAACATGTTGAAATTCCTCAAGGAGAAGTTGATGGGGCCATTTTACAGGGAATGGAAAGAGCTAAACGTGAAAAACAAGTAAGACGAACGAAACGAAAAAAAGGATTATGGACATTGGCCGTTTCAGCACTTGTACTTATTACTCTTGTAACATCCATTCGAGTATCTCCTGCCTTTGCAAATGCAGTTGGTTCTATTCCAGGTATGGAGAAAATCGTCTCGCTCATTCAGTTTGACAAAGGGATAACAGCGGCGATCGAAAATGATTATTATCAAGTGATTGGTGTATCTCAGACAAAAGACCAAATTACATTGACAATTGATGGCGTTATACTTGATGAATCAGGCATGAATATTTTTTACATCTTACATTCTTCTCACTCGCTAGAAAAAGTAAACCTTAAAGGGTTTACACTAGAAAATAATGAAGAGATACCTCCAAGTAGTTTTTCATACGCGAATATGCATGATGGAGAACAAAAAAATGAATATAGAGATCGTATAGATTACCATTTCCAAGAACCATTTACGTTCAAAGATTTATCGTTTACATTCAACTTAGAAGTTTCGTTAAACGGGAAAGATACAGCATTTTCACTACCATTTGAAATTCCTGAGAACGTAAAACCGAGTATTAAACATGATTTAAATCAAGTAGTAGAAATTGAAGGCCAGAAGTTTACCATTCAAGAAGTAACAATACATCCTCTTCGTGTAGGAGTGAAAATATCTTTTGACCCAAAAAACAGCAAGAAAATTCTTCAATTTGAAGATATGAGACTCGAAGATGAGAACGGGGAAGTTTGGGGTTCCATTGTTAACGGAGCATCGGGTAGAGTTGTCAGTGATACAGAAAAAATTTATTACTTACAAAGCAATTACTTTGAAAAGCCTAAAGAACTTTTTTTACACATAAATAAATTACAAGCACTAGATAAAGATGAAGCAGTTGTCATTATAAATACTGAAGAAAATGAATTACTGAAAAGTCCAAAAGATGGGAATTTGGACTTAGGAGATACAAATAAATCACGAGCAGACTTATTCATTAATGAGATGAAAGATGATGATTTTAATTTTGATTTAGCTAGTTCAGTTAAAGATGCAAATGGGAAATTAATTGGAACCCCTTCAGTTTCTATGTATTATGATTCCGAAAAAAATGAAAATCATTGGTCTATTGAATTTGAATCGACTGATTATAAAAATCCTCTACACTTAGAATTATTTGCGTATCCTAACTTTATTGAGGGGGATGTAAAGGTAGAAATAAAAAATCCTAGTAAATAAACAAAGAGGATGTCCATTGTGTCATGGGCATCCTCTTAATTTTAAACTGTAACAGACATATTCATGTATAGTATGTTCTATATCATCGGGCTCGAGTTAGTGTCCATGATCCCGGTCAGCGTTTGATTATGAATTTCCACAAGGGGTTAGACAATCATAATAGCTAATCATCATCTTCATTTACCATTTATGTAAGTTCATTAAATGACCGACTCCAGTGGGAAAGCGAAGACGTCGAAATCCACTCGGGTGAAAAACCCGAGTTAGTTCGACGCAAGCCCACGGAAAGCGGTCAATTAATGAACTTTAACTCTAAATTCAGTTGTTCATTCTCATGATTCAAGTTTTACTAATCATTTTCATTCACCATATACGTAAGTGAATTAAATGACCGACTCTTGTGGGAAAGCGGTCATTTAATGAACACTAGCATTTTATCCCATGATACACACTTAAACATGGGACATCATCTTTTCTGACTATCCTTATAGTCGCTTCCAATCTTCCTTCGTAATCGAAAGCATATACGCATCATGATTCTGTGAACCTTGATATAAATAATTTCTTAACAAACCTTCTTTTACAAATCCAACTTTCAACAATAACTGCCAAGACGCTTCATTGTCTGGAAACGTAGTTGCACCCACACGAGATAATTTAAGTTCGTTGAAGCAATACGGTAAAACAGCTCCTAACGCTTCTTTAATATACCCATTTCCCCAATAATCAGGATGTAAATCATAACCCACTTCACATTTCTTGCTCCACAGCTGTAAGTTGTTTAAACCAATGGTACCAGCAAGTTTTTCTGAGTCTTTTATTTGAATACCCCAACGCATAGAACGCTTAGTTTCAAAACCAGCAATCATATTGGCAACCATTTTTTCTGCCTGATCTAGCGTCTCTAAAGGGTCCATTCCGTAGTAGCGAGTGACATCTTCACGTGAAAATTGATCAAAAAGATGAATGGCATGTGAAGGATTCAGCTCAATTAGTTGAAGTCTTTCTGTTTCTAATACAGGAAATGACAAGTGCATTACCCCCAATTTCTATCTATTCATTTCTTTTGTAAAGTAAATATAATCAATAGCAATTCCTTTTTGATCAAACTGACGTAAGAAAGAAGTCACTTGCCCACGGTGGTAGGATGCATGATTGATAAAGGTAAAGAACATCTCTTCTCGTTTATTCGAAAATGGGTCACCTCTTAAATTTGTAAACTTTAATACTTCTTTCCACTCTTCAATTGATAATGTTAGGAAAAATTGAACCATTTCTTCATGAAGTTTTGCAAAAGCTTCTTTAGTGGATGCCACTGTACTCACATCAAATTCAACCCACTCAGGCTTTTCAATTCCAGTTAATCTCTTAAACCATAAGTAATCTACACTCAGAATATGAGAGTATGTTTCACTGATTGATTTAAATGAATTCTTTGCTTCCTGATGAAACAATGACTCACCTTGAGACCCGACGTGGTCTAATAATTTCTGTGTTGCCCACTTATGATAATGAAACATCGACTGCCATTCCATAGAAATCCCCCTTTAAAAAATGTGAATATTACCCATTCTACCACTTTACCAAGATAGTACACTACCACTGCATCTTGTTAAAATTTGGAAGAAAATAATTGTAGTTCAAGAAGTCCCCCTCTATACTAAAGTACAAAGGGGTGTTCAACATGATTTTATTAACAGGTGAGAATTTAAATATTGAAGAAATGCGCTCTATTTTATATCAAAATGAAACCATTAAATTAGATACACAGGCTTTGTCACGCGTGCAAAAAAGTCGTGAAGCTGTTGAGAGAATAGTTAAAGAAGGACGAACAGTTTATGGAATTAATACAGGATTTGGTAAGTTTAGTGATGTCAGTATCAATGAAGAAGATGTCCATGCACTTCAGTTACATTTAATCCGTTCTCATGCTTGCGGAATCGGAGAACCATTTGAAGAACGCGTATCACGTGCAATGGTTGTCTTGCGCTTAAATGCACTATTAAAAGGTTTTTCTGGAATACGAGTAGATGTATTAGAGCGTCTAACCTATATGCTCAACCATAATATTCATCCAGTGATCCCATCACAAGGATCACTTGGGGCTTCAGGCGACTTAGCTCCATTATCACATTTAGCCTTAGTATTAGTCGGGGAAGGGTTCGTCTGGAAAGAGGGACGCCACCAAGCTGCAGGAGAAGTATGGGAATCTCTTGGTATAGAGCCGCTGGTACTAGAGGCAAAAGAAGGGCTCGCACTTATCAATGGTACGCAAGCAATGACAGCTCAAGGCGTTGTGAATTGGTTAGAAGCGGAAACAATGGCTTATCAAAGCGAATGGATTGCTGCGATGACAATGGAAGCGCTTCACGGGATAACGGATGCTTTTCACCCAGCTGTGCACAAAGCGCGCGGGTATGTCGAACAAGTTGACGTGGCAAGAAGAATGCTTGAATGGTTAGAAGGTAGCCAGCTTGTAACAAAGCAAGGGGAAAAACGTGTTCAAGATGCATATTCTCTTCGCTGTATTCCACAAATTCATGGGGCAAGTTGGCAAGTACTTGGGTACGTTAAGGAAAAGCTGGAGATAGAAATGAATGCAGCAACAGATAACCCACTTATTTTTGAAGATGGGGAAGTGATTATTTCAGGAGGGAACTTTCATGGACAGCCAATTGCTTTTGCCATGGACTTCTTAAAACTGGCAGTTGCAGAGCTAGCGAACGTTTCAGAGCGACGAATTGAACGTTTGGTTAATCCACAGCTAAGCGAAGGACTGCCTCCATTCTTGAGTCCACAACCAGGGCTTCAATCTGGTGCTATGATTTTACAATATGCAGCGGCTAGTTTAGTTTCTGAAAATAAAACATTGGCACATCCAGCTTCGGTAGATTCCATTCCATCGTCAGCAAATCAAGAAGACCATGTAAGCATGGGTACAATAGGTGCTAGACATGCAGGGAATATCATTCAAAATGCGCGTCGTGTATTAGCTATCGAAACATTTTGTGCTCTCCAAGGAACAGAATACAGAGGGAAAGAACTGATGTCGCCATCTCTTCAAACTAAATGGGATGAATATAGAGCATTCACACCTCCTATATTGGAAGATCGAATCTTTAGCACGGATATCGAACGGATTGCGGTTCATTTGAAAAAAGAAACTGATATTAAAAAATACTCAAATAAACAAACCGTATCTGTTCACTAAGAATGAAAAATGACCTTAGAATCTGCTGATTCTAAGGTCATTTTTCTTTAATTAATACTTTTCTATTTAAGAATTTCTGTAAAAGTAAGCCAACGAATACGCCGGGAACAACTAAAAGAATTGGCAACAATACAGGTCCCAATAATACATCGAAAATCTTAATCCTTGCTGAATAAACAACGCCAAGGGTTAAAAGATACGCAGAAATGACAAACGGCAGAAAAGAGTATGGTTTCTTCCCTCCACCGCCATCCTTAAATGCGTCCCACATAGCAAAGAAGTAAATACAGGGATAGAACAGAACCCATTGGTAGTCTGTTTGTTGAATGGCTTGCTCGATTTCACCATTGAAACTCAGTAAAATCACTTCGTTTAAATTGGCTTGCACGTTAATGATGATTTCTAATAGTATAAAAGCTATTCCTTTAAGATATTTTCCATTTAGTAGTTGACCAAATCCAGGAAGAGCTATACTCCATAGTAGTTTTTCTTTTGCCTCCACACCATTCTATCCTTTTACTCTGTATGTAGCTAAAGGTGGGCGTTCAAACCAATTACTCTTTATCATAATGTTAACGCCATAGTTATCAATACCAGCACGGTTCATTAAAAGAAAATGATACATTATCGATCTCTCGGAAAAAGGAGACTCCTGAGAATTAGTTACACCAGAAGTTAATTGTTTGTGTTGTTCCACGTTCATATTTAACCATCCTTTCCTTCTCCATAGACACAAGTAGAATTCCCTTTTTTTTGCAAAATATACTTTAAAGATTTC
>JBFELW010000066.1:0-8579 GCA_041551995.1 Paenisporosarcina sp. | reverse complement strand
TAGCTTTGACTTTCCTCTATCCAGTCAATTTGATGAAGTCGACTCGGTAGTGGTTTTTGACCATGTTCTGGTTCCATGGGAGCGGGTTTTTGTTTACAAAGACTTGAACACCGCAGGAGGAATCTTTTCATCTACAAATTTGTCCACTATGCTGTTGTACCAAGCTGTTTGCAGGCAAGTTGTTAAAACAGAATTTATACTAGGTTTAGGTGAATCCATTGCACAGACCATTTCAATTACTGAGTATCAGCATGTCCAAGAAAAACTTAGCGAGATTATAATGAGTCTTGAAATCATGAAATCATTACTTTATAAAGCGGAGTCAGAGTCACTACGAAATTTATTCGGTACAATGGTTCCTCATGCCAGTACTTTAATGACCGCCTTAAACTATTATCAAAAAACGTATCCACGTCTTGTTGAAATTCTTCATCTCCTGGGTGCAAGTGGATTTATTTCATTGCCAACAGAAAAAGATTTTAATTCCGCAGTCGGAAAAGATTTAGATCAATACTTACAATCTAAAAACGCTCCAGCAAAAGAGCGTATACAACTTTTTAGATTAGCTTGGGATTTAACAATGAGTCCATTTGGTTCCAGACAGACACAGTATGAACGGTTTTTCTTTGGCGATTCAATTCGCCTATCCTCTTCGCTTTATCAATCTTACAATAAAGCAGCTTATGTAAAATATATTCAATCTTTCTTGAAATAAAGCGTTGATTAGTTAAGTTCAATTAGCGATTCACGAAAGTCTCTTCATATAAAATGTGGTTATCTAATAAGTCTCAAAACAAAAACAGGTGAAGAAAAATAGTCATTTTTCTTCACCTGTTTTATGTTTTTTATTTCAATTGTTTTAACGATTATTAATCGTTTCTGGGTACATATCGTGATTCATCATGCGGTGTGTTGCCATTTCTTCATATTTTGTACCTGGTTTTCCGTAGTTCGTATAAGGATCAATACTAATGCCGCCACGAGGTGTGAATTTACCCCATACTTCAATGTAGCGTGGATCCATTAGTTCTACCAAATCGTTTAGAATAATGTTCATGCAATCTTCATGAAAGTCTCCATGGTTTCTAAAACTAAATAAGTACAATTTAAGAGATTTACTTTCCACCATTTTGATATCAGGTATATAACTAATATAAATCGTAGCGAAGTCAGGTTGATTTGTAATTGGACATAATGAAGTAAACTCGGGAGCATTGAATTTTACAAAATAATCACGATAAGCATGTTTGTTATCAAATGATTCTAACACTCTAGGATTATAGGAAAAATCATACTTTACGTTTTGGTTGCCAAGTAAACTAATTCCTTGTTCTTGTAATTCCTCTTTTTGACGACCGCTCATCTTTAGTTCCTCCTTGTTAAACACCGCGTTTATTTCCCCAAATTAAAGCATGTAATTGAGGTAATACTCGCGCATCATTCATAATTGTAGATCTCATCGTCCGGTCAATTAACCATTCGAATCTTTTTAGTAGAGTTGAAACCAGTGCTTCATCGTCAACCGTTAACACATCATCATTTCCAATTTGTAAATAGAATGGAATCTGAGGATATCGTACATGAATCATTTCAGCATAGTTAAAATCTTCTTCATCAAAAATGACAACTTTTAAACTCACATTGGCATGTTGCAAGTTGTGGATATATGTATCCAGTTTATCAAAATCAGTCTTCATTAAAGAACTAGGGGGTTTCGGAGAAATGGTAACGTCATCAATGTCGACTAACCAGTCTTGCCAAAAGGATCCTTGAGTTTCAATGGCCACTTTCCATCCTTGATCGTGACACTGATTGACTAATTCACCTAACCCTTTGTGAAGGGCGGGGTTACCTCCAGAAATCGTGATATGAGAGAAAGACTCTCCGCCGACTTCCTTTAATGAATGAATAATGTCTTCCGCTTTCATTGCTGTACTCTTACCAGTACCATCCCAAGTGAATTTAGAGTCGCACCATGAACATGAATAATCACAGCCCCCAGTACGAACAAACATGGTCTTTTGTCCGATGACCATGCCTTCACCTTGAATGGTAGGTCCAAATATCTCCATAACAGGTATTTTCATAACAAATCCTCTGCTTTCGGACGATACACGACATAACTCGTAGGAGTTTCGCGTACAAGCACTTGAACACACTTAGGGTGACTGGAAAGGGTTTTTAAGTGGTTTGCAATCGTTATCCAGACTTGTTCCGCAAACAACTCAGTGGTCGGGAATTTATCTTTAAATTCAGAATGGTCATTGAGAACAGTATGATCATATTTTTTATGGACCAGGTTTTTTATCTCTTTAAAATCAATAAGAAAACCTAAATTATCTAACTCATCGCCTGCAATTGTTACATTAATAAAATAGGTATGACCATGCATTGTTTGACATTTTCCTGCATCTTCATGTGGAATAAAATGCGCTGCAGATAAATGCATATCTTTATTTAATTCGAATCGAAACGAATGTTGTGTTTGAGGATAAAATTGTTGCATCATTGAGGTTCACTTCCTTGTTTATCTTGAAGGTAAGCGGTTAACCCATTTTTACGTAATACACAAGAAGGACATTCGCCGCAACCGTCCCCACGAACACCTTCGTAGCAAGTTAACGTACGCTCTCGTACGAAATCCAAGACCCCTAATTCATCGGCAAGTTTCCATGTTTCCGCTTTATTTAACCACATTAAGGGCGTGTGAATTTCAAGGGAGGTATCCATTGCTAAATTAATGGAGACATTTAGTGCTTTTACAAACACATCACGGCAATCTGGATATCCACTAAAATCAGTTTCACAAACACCTGTAATAATATGTCTTGCCCCAATCGATTGTGCATAAACAGCTGCAAACGACAGAAATAAATGATTTCTTCCCGGAACAAAAGTAGAAGGTAACTCACTATCCGATCCTTCTGTAACGTCAATATCACTTCGCGTTAAAGCATTTGCCGAAAGTTGGTTAATTAGAGTCATATCCAATACTTTAAAGGGAACGTTTAATTCCTTCGCAATTTCTTCAGCACACTTGATTTCTTCAATATGTCTTTGTCCATAGTCAAAAGTGACCGTAAACACTTCTTTAAATTGTGTTAAAGCCCATATCAAGCATGTGGTGCTATCTTGTCCTCCACTAAATACAACAACTGCTTTTTCTTGCTTCATGTTCTCATTTCTCCTTTGGAAGAATGAGTGTTCGTCATCTCCATACAGGTAATTCTGTCATGATAGTATATGGTTATTACGTATAAATCAATGACTTGAATCTTGGCTAATAAAGCACAAAAAAACTGTGGAAGTAAACGACAGTTTTCACCTTAGTTTTTTATAGAGGGAGTTTGCGAACCTCTTCTTATTTTGTTACATCGTACATAATAGCATAAAAACGGTATATATAGTACAAAAACTACATGACCTTACTAAAAAATGGGTTTGTTAAAGATGTTGTTAATGATAGGGGGAGTCTGTGATAATCCTACTCATGTTTCTATTTCTGCAAACGAACAAACCAAACATAAGTAAAGCATGAAGAGTAATAGTCTCTTCATGCTGGATGTGAATTTGAATTATTTAAAGGATTGGAGACAAGAGTCGAGCAAAGGACTCTTTCATTTTTATGAAACGCGTTCTTTCTTCATACAATTCAAGGGTAAGTTCCGTAGAAAGAATCATATCTTGTTCAAATAACTCAGCTAATTGACGAGAAGTTTCTCTATCATATATGAATGCATTGACTTCGAAATTCAGTTTAAAACTTCGTACATCAATATTGGCCGTTCCTACAGTGGATGCTTCATTATCGACAACAATCATCTTCGTATGCAAGAACCCATTCTCGTAAATATATACTTTTGCCCCAGCTTTTAATAACTGACCCACATACGAGTATGTTGCCCAATATACAAATATATGGTCGGGTTTATTTGGAATCATAATTCTGACGTCAATGCCTGATAAACAGGCAATACGTAATGTATCCATGAAACTTGCATCAGGAACAAAATAAGGAGTCTGGATATAGATAAAATCCTTTGCCATGGCCATCAGCTTTAAGTAACCATTTTTTATTTGTTCCCATTCGGAATCAGGGCCACTTGAAACAATTTGTAATCCAACAGAACCTTTTAATGGGATAGCAGGGAAATATCGATCCGAATACTCAATGGATTTATCTGTTGATGCTTGGTTCCAATCCAATAAAAATCTCGTTTGAAGAGGATGGAGAGAACTACCTTCTAATCGTAAATGAGTGTCGCGCCAATACCCAAGCTTTGGATCTAATCCGAGATATTCATCCCCGACATTAAAACCACCTATATAACCAATTCTACCGTCAATTACAACAATTTTTCGATGGTTACGATAATTTAATCGTGGATTTATTAAAGGTAAAATAGAGGGAAAAAATGTTTCTACTTCTCCTCCAGCTTGTATCATTTCTTTAAAATGTCTTTTTCGTATACTTCTAGAACCCATGTCGTCAAACAACAAACGAACCTTTACACCTTGCTTAGCTTTTCGTAGTAAAACCTCATAAATCCGTCTACCTAATCCATCTAAACGAAATATGTAATATTGAATGTGAATGTGATCTTTAGCATGTTCTAAATCTTCTATAAGGGCGTTAAATTTAGCTTCACCATCATTAAATATTTGAACTGCATTATCTTGGGTTAAGACTGCATGATTATTACGAAGGTGCATGTTAATTAAATCTTTATACTGCAAAGCATCGTTGAGTTTAAAATCGAAAGTTCCTTTATCTATCGCTTCTATCTGATAGTCAATTAATTTATCAATACCAATTTTGTGGCGGCCTTCCCAACGGAATAAATGCTTTTTACGTAATTTTCTACCTAAGAGTAAGTAAGCAATAAATCCAACTACAGGGATGAAGAATAGCACCATTAACCATGCCCAAGTAGATGAGGCATCTCTGCGTTCTAGAAAAATTAAAAAGATGGCTAAAAATATATTAAGAAGAATAATCACAGTTACCCCAATACTTAGTATGTTTAATTCCATAATCTGTCCTCCTCAAAGCCCTCTTATGATTAAACAAGTATAGCTCATAGCCTAATAAGAAAGAAGTAAATGTAGAAATGACTTCTAATCTTAGAAAATTTGCTTTACTTCAATGTTAGTAGTTTACCTCATTGCTTGAAAATGCAAACTTCTATTAGTTGAAGTATATTTCGATAAATTAAAAAGAACTGGGTAGGCACAAGAAAACACATCTTCCGGCTGTGTGATTCTAAGTCTGAAGACGGATAATATTGACAGTTCCATTTGTTATATTTGGAATAACAAGTCGTTCAACTTAGGGAAGAGGTAGAGAAATGGATTCTGTTTTAAAAATTAGGAAAGCCACGTATCATCTTTGGACATTTACAATAAGTAAATTGATATCAACATTTGGTGCTAGCGTATATGCTTTCGGTATTAGTTTTTATATTCTGTCAATTACGGGGTCTGCAACAAGTTTTGCTACAAACCTCATCTGTAGTATTGTTCCGAGAGTATTACTTGCCCCATTTGCTGGTCATGCAGCAGATAAGTATTCTAAAAAGAAGATTGTGATACTTGCTCAGATTTGTAGCGTTATAGCTGTAGGTGGTTTATTAGCTGTTAACTTAACGATGGGGTTGTCACTTGTAGCTATTTATATCACTACTTGTGTCCTGTCACTTACGTCTCTCTTTTCGGGTGTGACGTTTAGTGCATCTATAGCAAATTTAATTGACCAAGAGCGTATTCAGAAGGCGATGTCATTTAACCAAATGTCAGTTTCCATCGCGACGATTGGTGGTCCAGCAGTAGGCGGATTATTATTTGGTCTAGTTTCAATGCCTCTGTTTTTGGTCATCCATATGTTAGGTTACGCAGTGGCTGTAATTCTAGAGGCGACAATGGATTTTAAACTGTTCACTAAGAAAACAGATGAAGTGTTAGAAGTAGCCAAGGAGACAATGATACAAAGTATTAAAGCTGGAATTCACTATCTAAAACAACATCGTGTACTTACCGTGATTGTTTGGGTAGCGTTGGCTATAAATTTCTTGTTTGGTGCTTTTGAAATTGGATTTTCTTATATTCTTGTTGAAGAGTTGAATATAAAGTCTATCCATTTTGGATTCACTGAAGGTGCCCTCTCAGTTGGTGTGCTTGCAGCTTCGATCTTCTTATCTACTCGTAAAGACATGAAGTTTCCATTAGTCACTTCCAAGAGAGGAGTAATGATTATGGGAATATTAATGGCTTCAGTTGGTCTCCCGTTGGTTGTCACATTATCTTATTTTGGAATCGTTAGTTTCTACATGGTTTTAATGTTCGCTTTTGGTGTAGCGATAGTATTTGTGAATACCCCGATAGGAGTCATGATGCAAAAACGTATTGATGAAGAGTACAGAGGTCGAGTTTTTGGGATTTTAGAGACAATGTCAATGGCTTTAACTCCACTTGGTATGGTTGTGTTCGGATTACTCTATGACATTGTGCCAGCACATTGGGTATTGTTCGGTTCTAGTACGATACTGCTACTTACTGTACTTTACATGCTTAGACCTTCCATCATGAAAGAAGCACATCCTGAACTTGGGGAAAAAGCGGTGGTCAAGGAAGCTGTGGAAATCACGTCATAAGATAAGAGTCCAGAACATCTGCTTGAGAGGTTCTGGACTTTTATTTTTAAAAAAGATACGAGAGTATTAATTTTTTGCTATTCTGCCTCGAATACGGTTTGTGGATCGCTACCAAGTCGCAAACCTGCTTTCGTACAGGTAATTCTGCTGCAGGTGTCCGTCATTCTCTCCCCTGCACCCAACCGTTATAGAGTGTGAACAAAGCCGAAGAAGTATTAACTGTGTTTAGCGAGAATTTGTTCAAGCGTTTGATTAATAAAATCTTTATAAGGGGTATGTGGCATTGATGAAACTAAGTCTGCAGCTGTTTGGGCTTCATCAAGCGCTTTATCTAAATCACCTAGATGAGCATAGCAAAGGGCACGGTAGGAGTGGACTTCATAGGACATCGACAAATCGAATGGGTGATGAAGGTATGAAGGAACGATAAAAGCTTCTAACAAAACTAAGGCTTCTTTTACTGAGCCTAATCCAAATAAAGCTTTCCCTTTTTCCAATAGGTAGTGATTTTTGTCGTCATTTCTTATTTTTTCATTATCGCTTTCTTTTGATTGCTCTAAGAAAAGCTCTGCACAGTCTAAGGCTGCTTTGTAATCATATGAAAAAGAATTATGAAAATGTGATTCTAAAAGTGTAGCAACGGCAATGGCTTCTGTATTTTCAGCAAAATCTCCATATTGTTTGATTTTAGTCATATAGTAAAGGCGCTGTTCTTCGTCTTTGTTAATAATGCTCTGGTAACAAGCTAGACGATACAGGTCTTCTATACGATAAAAAATACGTTCATCTTTAGAGAATTGTATAGCTTCATTCATTTTTAAATGGGCTAATTCATTATTACCTACGGCTGAATATAATATCAATTCAGCGTACATATAGTCCAAAGTAGTCATTGCATCCAGTTTGATTGTAGGGGAATCAAAACGATCATGTTCTTCTAATATGATAGCTAAGGCTTCATCGTAATTGTGTTGATTGTATTCAATCATCCCTTTAAAGAGCGCAAGAGATGCACTTTGGTTATATAAATGCAATTGTTCATAAAGCTCCATTGCCCGGTTATAGTAAATTTCCCAGTCATCACGTTTTACATGATATCCACAGTTACTAAAAATTTCGAGCAAACGAGCAGATTCGTAGCTAAGTGTTAGTTTGTCTGCAATGGGATGAATAAGCTCAATGATTTGATTGTGCTCATTCGTTAATTCAGAGAACTCCACTTTATAGAGTTTTTCTGCTTTTTTTAATATTTCCCTTTTCATGGTTTGACTGACATCTTCCATTAACTCAGACGATTCCACGCCTAATCGTTGCGCGATATAAGATAAACTTTCCATGGAGGGCTGAGCTTTTCCGTTTTCAATTAGACTCAACATTCCTTTTGTTAGTTGTTTTCCCGCTAATGCTTCTAATGTTAATTGTTGTTCTTTCCGCAATTGTCTAATACGTAATCCGATTGAATCCACAGTTATATCGCTCCATTTCTGTATTAGTTTAATTATATTAAACTTTTACTTGCAAGGGAAGCCTTTTCGTGTTATTATTTGTTTAATTAAATTAAACAAAAGGGGATTGGTTAATGGAAACATCACTAAAGTTAAAAAAAGCTACACAGCACTTATGGACATTTACTATCAGTAAATTGATCTCAACGTTCGGGGCGAGTGTTTACACGTTCGGCATAAGTTTTTATATTTTATCAATAACTGGATCGGCTAGCAGTTTCGCAACTAATTTACTTTGTAGCCTTTTGCCTCGAACGATTATCGGACCTTTTGCAGGGTATGCTGCTGACAAATACTCTAAAAAAATGATTGTCATAGTTGCCCAGATAGCCAGTATTCTCGCCATGGGTGGATTAGTAATCGTTACGATGACCTCGGGAATTACATTGACTGCCATATACGTAACCACAGTCTTGCTATCAAT
>JBFELW010000065.1:0-8633 GCA_041551995.1 Paenisporosarcina sp. | reverse complement strand
TGTAAAACATCTGTTAAAGAATGGTTAAAAAGCAGGCACCAATGGCACACAGAGAATGAATGGATGCTCTTTCATCACGGTGTAGTTCCTGCTATAGCAACAGTGATTGAAACTTTCACTCAAAAAGGGGACCGTATTTTAATTACGCCTCCTGTTTATCCCCCGTTTTTTATGTTGCCAGAAAAACAAGGTAGAATTATAGAAGAAAGTCTATTAATAGAGTTAGATGGTCAATATGAAATCGATTTTAATTCGTTTGAAACTCAGTTAAAAAAAGGAATTAAACTATTTATACTATGTAATCCTCATAATCCCGGGGGGAGAGTATGGACAATTGAATCTCTAAAAGAAATTATTCGTCTCTGCACAAAATACGATACGATGATTTTATCCGATGAAATTCATGCAGACCTTGTGTTCTCTGACTACATACATACACCACTCGCTATGATAGCAGGAGATCAAGCAGATCGAATTATTACCTGTGTTGCCCCAACAAAAACGTTTAACCTAGCAGGCGCACAAGCAGCTGTTATGATTTCAACAGATGCAAAAAAACGAGACATGTTAAAAGCGAATGCAGTAGAGCATGGACAAATGGAAATAAGTCCATTTGGTGCTGTTGCGTTAAAAGCTGCGTATGAACATGGTGAGCCCTGGTTAAATGAGTTATTGTCTGTAGTATCTTCAAATATGGATTATGCTATTGAAACCATTACAACTGCTATTCAAGGCGTTAAAATATCTAAACCACAAGGCACCTACCTTTTGTGGGTAGATTATAAAGCTACTGGCTTATCAGAAGAAGAGATCATGCATTTACTTTTAAATAAAGGAAAACTTGCATTAGAACCGGGTTCAAAATACGGTGATTCTGGAGTGGGCTTTTTACGAATGAATGTAGCTTGCCCTAGAGCAACCCTTGAAGATGGAGTAAACCGATTTATTCATGCACTAACGTAACTAAAGGAGTGTCTAATAGGTCCTTATAATAAATAAAACAGTCACTTTTCTAATTATCGACAAAAGGAATCGAGAGCATGTTCTCTTGATTCCTTTTGTCATTTTGATTATGAATTTAGGTGAAAAGGTTATTTCCGCTGCAGTCGCTTGCTTTAAGAGCTCCTCTATCATTCATTTAAAATAAAAAGACTGTAGACAAACTTGAATTTATCAAGTCTGTCTACAGTCTGAGGCCTAACCGATTATGGTTTGGTCTTATTTTATTCTACATCTTCTTTTTGTTGCTGTTCGTGTCGTTCTCGTAGAATTCGTTCTTCTACTTCTTTCATCTGTTCTTCTTGTTTTCTAGACTTTCTTACAATCCATCTGAATGTCAAAATACACGCGATACCAAAGAGGATAAAACTTAGGACCGCTGGAATATATTCAAACTTGTCTTCCGGAAAGTAAAGAAACAAGATAGTCATCCATGTCCCTGTAAACATATGTGACACATCCTAACTTATTTCTGAAGGACGTCAATTGATTCAATTTTTATATCTTCAACAGGCTTATCGCTTGAATTTTTTCGAACTGTAGCCATTTCATCAATTACGTCTAAACCTTCAATAACTTGTCCAAAAACAGTATGTTTGTTATCTAACCAAGGAGTTCCTCCGTTTTGTTCATATGCAGCAATGATTTCTTCTGGATATCCCGCATCTTTCAGTTGTTTAAGCATACCAGAGTCTACACGGCTTGCTTGAACGATAAAGAACTGACTTCCATTTGTTCCCGGTCCTGCATTTGCCATTGATAATGCCCCACGAAGATTAAACGCTTTGTCAGAGAACTCATCTTCAAATGTTGATCCATAAATACTTTCTCCGCCCATACCCGATCCAGTTGGATCTCCACCTTGAATCATAAAATCTTGAATAATACGATGGAAGATAATTCCGTCATAGTAACCGTTTTCGGCATGAGTAATAAAGTTTTCAACTGTTTTAGGTGCTACCTCTGGGAATAGTTTTATTTTAATTGCTCCCATTGTTGTGTTCATAACGACTAACGCTTCATTTGTTGCAACTTCTTTAGATAATTGTGGATACATAGCACTCTCTCCTCCATTTATAATTGATGTTTGTTCTGGTTCTTCAATAGGTTTTTCTACCTTTTCAGACTCGACACTCTTTTTCGTGCCACAGCCTGCTAATAAAGCACATAAGCAAATTACTAATAACCATTTACCTGTTCTCATGTTCTTTTCACCCTCGAATATTCTATCATATAACTTTTATATTTTCAGTAATTAAGACATTTCACTTTCTTCGGAAAACGAAATGTTTTATAATGAAAGTAACTTCTCTGTGTGCAAATTTCAGAATTAGAAAGAAGCGATGGTATGAGTATTCAAAAAAGAAATTTTAACATCATGTGGATTTCGAATTTTTTAGTGGCTGGAACGGCAACCATGATTATGCCCTTCCTGTCTCTTTATATTAATACAATGGGTGATTTCTCAGATGCCTATGTCCAAAAATGGTCGGGGCTAGTGTTTGGCATTACGTTTGTTTCAGCTTTTCTGATGTCTCCTATTTGGGGACGAATTGCTGACAAGTTTGGGTATAAACCCATTCTTATTATTAATGGTTTTGGTATCTCGCTTAGTATATTACTGATGGGCTTTGTTGATTCTGTTGAAGCTTTTTTCTTTTTGAGATTATTTATGGGTGTTGTGACTGGTTTTATCCCTACGTCATTAGCATTTATTAGTTCTCAAACACCGAAAGAAGTTGCTGGAAAGACATTAGGAACTCTCCAAATGGGTAGTGTTTCAGGGACATTGTTCGGACCTATCATTGGAGGTTTATTAGCAGATTCGTTCGGCTTTCAATATACGTTTGTAATCACTTCTGTAGCGATTTCAATTGCTGCACTGCTTGTACTAGTTGGGATTCGAGAAATTAAAAAAGTGCCTTCAGTAGATGCACATGTTTACTCAAGAAAAACCGTTTTTGCGGGTCTTATCCACCATAGACTAATGCTGCATGTGTTAATTATTACCTCACTTATACAAATAGGTAATTTTAGTATACAACCCTTACTGTCTCTGTATGTCTCAGGTTTAACTGAGTCGTCGGAGGTAGCCTTACTAGCAGGTATCACATTTAGTGCAGCTGGTGTAGGTAATCTTTTATTTGCAAGGTATTGGGGACGATTAGGGGATTCTATTGGGTATGAAAAAGTTCTAAGCTTCTTATTATTGCTAGCGTTCTTATTTATTATCCCGCAAGCTTTTGTTACGGAATTGTGGCAACTTATTGGGTTACGTCTATTGTTTGGTATATCAGTGGGTGGATTAATCCCTATCACGACTGCTTTGATTAGACGTGAAGCACCTATTGAAATTCAAGGGGAAGTAATGGGCTATAGTACAAGCTTCCGATTCTTAGGGAATATCATCGGTCCGATGTTTGGTGGAATTGTGAGTGGTTTCATTGGAATTTCATCCGTCTTTTTCGTTACTGGGGCTCTTTTCTTGATTTCTTATATTGTTTTACTATTAACGCGTCAAATGCCAGAACAAGATTTTAAAGAGGTACTATTAGAAGAGGAAGCACATCAACGTGCTTAATACAAAATAGCACACTTTTCTTCTTGAAAAGTGTGCTATTCTTTTGTAAGAATCATCTTTAAGGGAGATTAGGACATGAGGCAATCTATCGGTTTTATTCTGATCATGATAATATTGCCAACGCTTATTTTTTTGTATGCACAGATTGGATCAGAAATTCAGGATGTATCTAAACTTAAACGTGTAGTAGCTTCATCTATTCAATTAACTGAGCCCTCTTTCTCATCCCCAGTTACTATGGTAGATCAGAATGGCCATACATTTTCTGAAGCGTATATTGAGTGGCGGCAACCTCTTCCTATTCAGGAAATACCACTACTAGCTCAAGAATTATTCATACTGAGTGAGGATACTGATTTTCATCAGCATATTGGATACGATTTAAGTGCAATTGTACGTGCTATAGTCGCTAACTCTTCTACACAAGATACAGATCAAGGCGGCAGTACAATAACTCAACAGCTAGTTCGAATGCGTTACTTAACGGAAGAAAAAACATATGAACGAAAAGTAACTGAATTGTTGTATGCATATGAACTTGAACAGCTCTCTTCTAAAGAAAAAATACTAGAAATGTATTTAAATGAAATGTATTTCAGTAATCAAGTATATGGAATTGGTGCAGCAGCAACATATTATTTCCAAAAAAATTTAGCTGAGTGCTCCGTAGCAGAAATGGCTTTCTTAGCAGCCATTCCAAACAACCCATCTTTGTATAACCCTTTAAAAAATTTTGACAACACGAAAAAACGTCAAGAATTACTCATAGATATTTTAGTTAAAAATGAATCAATCACTTTGGAACAAGCTCAAGAATTTAAAGCAGAAGAAATCATATTGCAAACAAAACAAAAAGTACAACAATACCCAGCTTATAGTACCTATGTAATTGAAGAGTTATATCGATTGATAGCATCAAAAGAAGGATTCTCTAAACGACTTGAAGAAGCCACCACCTCTTCAGAAAGAGATCTCATCTCTTTAGAATTAAAGAACAAAGTAGAGGAAGTACTTTCATTGGGTGTAACCATTGAAACAAGCTTGGATCCACGAAAACAACAGTCAATCGATTTACAGTTTAATCGTCAATTAAAAGACACTGACATTCAGGCTGCTGGTGTTGTCATTGATAATAAGACGAGAGAATTAGTTAGTCTTTATGGTGGGAAAAACTATAAAAAATTCGATTTTAATCGTGCTTACCAAGCCATTCGTCAACCGGGGTCAGCGATAAAGCCACTTTTGGTCTATGCACCTTTTTTTGAAACAACACTCCATACCCCAGAAACCATTGTAGATGCTCGGAAGTATTGTGTAGGAGCGTATTGCCCTCAAAATTACGATGGTGCAGTTTATGAGGATGTAACTTTACAGCAGGCGTTTCGATTTAGTTATAATACATCAGCAGTTCGATTGTTTGAGTCAATTGGGATTGAAAAAGCGTTTCACTATTTAGACCCGTTCCAATTTACCGAAATTACAGAGAAGGATTGGAATCTTCCAGCTGCTATAGGTGGTTTAAATAATGGAGTAACACCACTTCAACTCGCAGATGCCTATACTAGCTTTATTGATGGGCAATATCAGCCTGTTCATGCCATTCGGTTTGTAAAAGAGAAATCTGGAGAAGTCATCTACTCATGGGACTCAGAAAAGCAAGAAGTCTGGAAGCCGAGCACTGTGGAATACTTACGATTGTTAATGAAAGATGTAGTTGATAATGGGACTGGAAAGGGAATTTCAGGTACCTCACAATATATTGGAGCAAAAACAGGTACGACAAATAATTATCATGATTTGTGGCTTGCTGGATTAACGAAAGAATATACAGCAACTGTGTGGATTGGCTATGATCAACCTAAAACTATGAAATCAATCAAAGACGCAAACATTCATCATTCTTTATTTTCCGAGTTAATAAAACCATAAAAATGGCACTTCTCCTATTAGAGATAGTGCCATTTTTTATTAGTCTAAGAAAGGCAAGCTCGCCATAAGTCCATTATAAAGTTTCAATAAAACATATATAACGAAGGACAGAAATAGCGCCCAGACAACGATTTCAAAAACAAGCATCCCTAATGTCCCTGCCGTTGACATAGAGTGGCTCAGTTTATAAACTACATAAATAAAATAGACGAATGTAGTAATAGTAAAAATAAGTGCTAGAATCGTTATGGATTGTATACCTATGACCGATGCCAGTCCACCAAAGAAGAAGACGACATACCCTCCCCTTGCATGGTGAATCGTGTGTCCTTCAATGTCTTTTGAAAAAAATAGCATCGCCAACTCATGAATGGTTTCAGCAATAAGTTTTAAGGCTGAGAAAATCATAAAGTAAAATAGGGCAAAAACAATCAATAAAAATAAGCGAAGTTGTAAGTCTGAAAGGAATTCACGCATCCCAGAGTATACGCCAATTCCCTTAAATAAAACGAGTGCTTCTGTTACTGTGTACACGCCAAAAGATAAACTAAACAAGATAATCGTGATCAGTGGTAAATAACCAAAAATATATGGATTTTTCATGACATTTCCTCTTTTACTTCCATGTTTCTTCTTATTTATCATAGCTTAAAAAAATAGAGAATAGCAACCATTCGTTTGAGGAGTCAGCCATGCATTCACCCTAAATCTACGTTATAATTGCTTTATGTATAGGAAAATGTGTTTTTTCGAAAAAGGAGGATTACCTTGTCATTTGTTTTTTATATCTTCATCCCCATGATTGCAGCTCTCTTCGTTCCATTCCTTTATAAGAAAGTCAGTGGGATACATACAGGCTGGTTCGTTCTTGCTGTTCCTGTTGCATTAGTGGGTATCTATGCAACGTTTTTACCAAACGTGATAAAGGGTCAAACATTTACATCTACATTAAAATGGATCCCTTCTCTTGATATTTCTATTATTTCGTACATCGATGGGTTAAGCTTGTTGTTTTCTTTATTAATCACATTCATCGGGTCTTTAGTAGTTCTGTACTCGATATTCTACTTGGATAAAAAACGTGAGCAACTACATAATTTTTATGTCTACTTAATGCTTTTCATGACAGCCATGTTAGGGATCGTTCAATCTGATCACCTGATAAGTTTATATTTCTTTTGGGAGTTAACGTCTATTTCATCGTTCTTGTTAATTGGTTATTGGTACAAACGAGACCGTTCGCGTTTTGGAGCTCTAAAATCAATGATGATTACTGTGTTCGGCGGTTTAATGATGTTGGGTGGTTTTGTCTTACTTTCAATAATGGGTGAGACATATTCCATTCGCGAGCTGATTTCACAAGCTCCACAGTTAACTAACCATGACTGGTTTGTATGGTCGCTCATATTAGTTCTACTCGGAGCTTTTACAAAGTCAGCTCAATTTCCTTTCTATATTTGGTTGCCTGACGCAATGGAAGCACCAACACCAGTTAGTGCTTATCTTCATTCAGCAACCATGGTTAAAGCAGGTTTATATCTAGTTGCACGATTTACACCTATATACGCAAGTTCAGAAGTATGGATTTGGCTTGTGACAGGAATCGGTTTATTGACCCTCTTCTGGGGATCGTTCTTTGCCTTGAAGCAAACCGATCTTAAAGGAATATTAGCGTTTTCAACTGTCAGCCAACTTGGTCTCATCATGTCTCTTCTTGGTGCTGGAGCCATTTCGTTTCATACTGGCATTGAAGATAATTCCATCTTTAAGTACGCTGCTTTTGCAGCTATATTCCACTTAATTAATCACGCGACTTTTAAAGGGAGTCTTTTCATGATTGCAGGCGTTATAGATCATGAAACAGGTACACGTGATATTCGTAAGCTTGGTGGTTTAATGAGCTTGATGCCGATTAGTTTTACGATCGCGGCAATTGGAAGTTTTTCTATGGCAGGCCTTCCTCTTTTCAATGGATTCTTAAGTAAAGAGATGTTTCTTACTGGGATGCTTTCCATTCGAGAATTCGATTTATTTGCTTTCGGTACATGGGGTCTCTTATTCCCTATCATTGCTTGGATTGCAAGTGTTTTCACGTTTGTTTATAGTTTCTACTTTGTATTTCGTACATTTACTGGTAGACATAAGCCAGACTTATTGCCAAAAAATGCACATGAAGCACCTATTGGTATGCTCATTTCTCCAGCAATATTGAGTGTACTCGTATTGTTGATTTTCTTTGTTCCTAATGTGATTGGGGATTATCTAGTAAAACCAGCTGTTTTAGCGATTCAACCCTATATGTATACTGTGCCTAGTGATGTTGACATCTACATTGAAGCTTGGCACGGATGGGGTGAGCCGGAATTATGGATGACGATCGGGATTATCTTAATAGGGCTTCTCTTATACTGGACACTGTCTAAATGGCAGCCTTTATATGATAAATGGCCACGTGATATATCGTTAAATCGTCTATACGACAGTATGATGTACTTAAGTGAAGTAGGTGCAAATCGTTTTTCTAGATTATATATGACTGGGTTCATGCGTTCCTATTTAGTCTATATGTTTACCGGTATTATTATTTTAACTGTAAGTACGCTTTTAATAAAAGATGCATTTACTATTAGCTTTGATATGGTGGCTCCAATTCGTTTCTTTGAGCTGATTATTGCACTTGTCTTGATTGCAGGTACAATGACAATACTATTAGCTAAGTCACGATTAACTTCCATAATTGCATTAGGTGCAGTTGGCTACTCGGTTGCGTTATTCTTTGTTATCTTTAACGCACCAGATTTAGCGCTAACCCAACTGGTTATTGAAACCATATCCGTTGCGCTTTTCTTGCTAGCATTTTATCATTTACCTAAGCTAAACCGGCATGAAAATCGTATGACGTTTCGTCTAGGAAATGCCTTAGTAGCGTTGGGTGTCGGGGTAACTATTACCCTCATTGCGCTCTCGGCTCACTCTCAAAAAATGGTTCCCTCCATTTCATCTTTTTATAAAGAAACGGTCTATACAGAAGCCGGTGGAGGAAATATTGTTAACGTTATATTAGTAGACTATCGTGGATTTGATACATTGTTTGAAATTGCAGTACTAGCAATCGCCTCTCTCG
>JBFELW010000064.1:0-8633 GCA_041551995.1 Paenisporosarcina sp. | reverse complement strand
TTGTTGGTTTTATTTATGTTAGCAAAGTAGTACAGGATTCACCAGAGTTAGTAGACCAAGCTAAAGGTGAAGTATCAACTTAACGATCTATTATAAAAGTACCTGATTTAAATTAGTGTTATCTAATTTAAATCAGGTGTTTTTTGTATTGTTGTGAATCTCTAAAAGTAAACTTGTTTATGAGACGGTTTTGAGCGATAAAACATTGATTTTGAGCGATAAATCTCTAGATTGAGCGATAAAATCCCAGATTGAGCGATAAACACCTCAATTTGAGCGTTAAATTTTTCACAAGTTCAAAAATTTATCTAATACGTCTGTGGACGTATTTGTTCGAGTATAATATGGCACCCAGGTAACCAACTACGTATGCGACTAGTAAAACAAAAAGCGCATATCCGGTTAAAGCGCTATTACCAATATACAGTTGAGTTAAGAGAATGAAGAGAGCAGCACAGGCTCCACCAAGATGTGGGTTAAATCTGATGTAAAAGTACATCGCTACAAATCCACCGATTAACGCAACGATGAAGAAATTAATTTTTACAATTAATGCCGCTGACATCGAGTGAGTTACTTGACCTTCAATAAAAAGTAGTAAATGCAGACAAATATATTGAATGATTAAAGAAATTAAGACGACAGGTAACCAATCAAATTTTCTCTTGCGCAAGTCTAAAAACCTCCTTTTTACCAATATATGCATAGAAAGCTAGAGATAATTAGTGTCAAATGGTTTGGGTTGATATTTAATTTGTTTTTTTATCGAAAACTTATGGTTATATTTTATGGAAATCCAACAACTAGACATGTTGGGGTTTTTTTTGTAGAAGAATGAAACCATTCATGATTTAGTTGTATTCAATTTGGACATGTTGATAACAATGATAAGACGTTAAATAAAGGTAGGTATAGCGATGGAGTATATGATGGATTTTGTGAAAGTTGCATTTCGAATTATTACCATTTTCCCTCTTATGTTATTAATGGCGCATTATATGGGAAAACGCTCAATTGGGGAATTGCCTGTGTTCGACTTTTTGGTTATTCTCGCTTTAGGTGCTGTCGTTGGTGCTGATATAGCTGACCCTAAAATTGAACATATACATACAGCTGTCGCAATCATTTTAATCGGTCTCTTACAACGTGCAGTTTCTACATTGGCGATAAGAGTGAGGAAGTTTGGAAAAATGATTACCTTTGAACCGACTGTTGTTGTACATAACGGGAACTTGGTGCAAGATAATCTTAAAAAGGTTCGATACTCAATAGACAATATTCTTCAGATGCTAAGGGAGAAGGATACGTTTAATGTAGATGAGGTGGAACTTGCTGTACTGGAGGCGAATGGGAGGTTAAGCGTTTATAAAAAACCCCTCAAAGCTACAGTCACCGTGGAAGACTTAGGATTGATTAGAAAGGAAACTGGTTTTGCCTATCCTTTGATATTAGAAGGAAGTGTCTCTAAGGATGTTCTTTCCTTTATTAATAAAGATATTTCTTGGCTAGAATCAAAGCTCCAAGCACAAGAGGTTAATATATCGGATGTGTTTTTTGCATCAATAAATGATGATTTAGAAGTAAAAGTTTCAAAAACATACTCAGATCATATCCCACCTGTTAGACATTAATGAGCGTAAAGGATTTTTAAAAATATAGCCACTAAAAAACCTACAACTAGTTGCAGGTTTTTTAGTGGAGGTACTATCTCGGTTTAAGTAGCGTCAGGGAAGATACGTTGAACAGCTTCATTAAATTCTTCAAAAAAACCTTCAACCGGTTCACCAGCATCGATTCTATCCCCATAGTCGTTCATTTGTTTTACAAAATCAGGATTTAAGGAAACATATACATTATCGATATCTGCATTTGTCTCTCTCACTTTATCCCCAATTGCGTCATTAATTTGCTCGAATTCTTCTGACTCTTCCTCCATCGTTGTGCCTTCTGCTAATTCAACAGCCACATAAGCGTTGTTATCAGTAAGAACGACAGTTGCGCTTTCCACTTCTTCTAATTCTAGAACCTTACTCTCAGCTTCATCAGCACGTTCTAGTACAGCCTCATCCTCACCGACAGGATCCGCTGTTTCGTCTGCTGTATCATCTGTCGTGTTATCAATCGCTCCGTTTTCCTCATTATTGTTCGTGTTATCCATGGTTTCTTCATTTTCGTCTGCACCGCCACATCCCATTAGTGCTAGACAAAGGGCTGAAACAGACATATACATCCATATTTTTTTCATTTTTCTTTTCCTCCTTACTGTTCTTGATGACTTAGATTGTTCTTTAATTTGTTTTTTATTCTGTTTTTCAAAAAAATGTTTATAACATCATGGCAAAATGTTCATCTTAATCAAATCTTAATATTTCATTGTTAAAATTGGGACCAATATGTACTGAAAGTCGGAATATTCGACATTATTTGATTTCAAAAACAACGTAAATCTATTTTAGAAGGTTTACTAATAAAGGTTTGGTGAGAAAATGGAACTTTTTACGAAAGATTTACTCATTAATGTTCTATTCATCCTAGTGCCTTTATTTTTGTTACAAATGTTTTATTTATTAAAGTTTGTTTATCAAATTGAAAAATTGAAAATCTTACTCTTAACGTCCTTTTCTATGCTGTCAATTGGGCTTTGTATGTTATTTCCATTTTCGACAGGGGACGGCTTTATATGGGATTTAAGAAATATCCCCTTAATAATCGCCATTTTATATGGTGGCAGAAATTCTGCCATTATTTTATTTATTTTTGTTATTGCTATACGTTTTATGTTAGGTGGTGGAGAAGATGCTGGATTTTACGTCTCCATTTTTACATATACCCTTATGGCAATTATTTTAAGTCACATATCACGCTATTATTTAAAAAAGTCAGTAACCCAAAAATTAATGATTAATAGTTTATTAATCATTCTATTTACTATACTTATGCATATTTCTTCTTCTTTCCTTTATAATGTTGATTTTACAACGAAAATGTGGACTCAATTTTTTGTCATTAACTTTGTTGGTATCTTACTAGCGACACTTTTAATCGAAGTGATTCGAATGAATTCGAATATGTTAAAAAAGCTAATGAAAGCAGAAAAATTAGAGGTCGTTAGTCACTTAGCTGCTAGCATTTCCCATGAAGTGAGAAATCCCTTAACGAGCTGCAAGGGTTTTCTACAACTTTCTCACCAGGAAGAAACGTCGCCTCATATAAAACAGTATTTAGCAACAGCTATTCAAGAACTTGACCGTGCTTCGGATATTATCAATGACTACTTAACATTTGCAAAGCCTGCACCAGAGGAAGTAGAAAGAATCCTGATGTGCCATGCAGTCCAGAACGTTGTGAACATCTTAACGCCTTTAGCGAATATGAATGATGTACAAGTCGTTGTAAATTTAGAAGGACAAGAACAGTCTTACGTTTTAGGGGATCGAAAAAAACTTGAACAATCGCTTATTAATATAGTGAAGAACGGCATTGAATCGATGCAAGAAGGTGGAAAGCTAGAAATTACGACCGCTTATGAATACCCCTTGGTTCGTATTAAGGTTCGTGATGAAGGAAAAGGGATGACCCAAAACCAAATGAGTCGATTAGGAGAGCCTTATTTTACAACAAAGGAAAATGGGACAGGCCTTGGGATGATGGTTTCGTATAGCCTTATTAAAAGTATGGGTGGACAAATTAATGTAGATAGCGATATAGGCAATTGGACTTCCTTCTCGATAGAATTTCCATTGGTGCAATAGAGTTTTTAAACACATAGAGGGGCGGCTGAAATTGAATCTTCAGCCGCTTTTTTCTGTGTATAAAGGTAGCAATTCTTTCATTTGCCCAGAAATGCCTAGACCTTAAATTCGGTCTTTGTCGAGTTTTTTCTTTGTCCAAATAAGCATCCAGATGAGAAATAGTTCGAATCCATTGGTAAGTGCGCCGCTGTTTACTTCAATAGGCATAAAGCTTCCAATTGTCATAATTAGAGTTCCAATAAAAAACCATTGCCACTTTGTCTTTTTCCATACGATTAAGCTCGCAATTAGTAGCACGACGGTAACAAGTATAATCATGACTGGTGGTCCTGTTGTGGGGTGTGTAGACTCATAGCGCAATACTCCGTATTCCTCAACTGGCACCAATGCAAGTTTTGATGCTTCCAACCAAATTTCCAGAATGATCAGCAAAGTTGTATAAAATACTGCGCTTATAGTCATCCGAGGTTTTTTTACCCACTGTATACCATTTTCTCGTAGCACCCCAACGGAGTATAAGACTAGTAGTGGTGTGAGGAATGCATGGCTCCAATAACGAAGTGAGTTCAGGAATTCTAAAAAAGATCCTTCACCAATCCATTTTCCTATGCCCATTACTGCATTGTCATAAAAGAGTCCAATGGTGACGAGGTAAACAAGACTGGACCATGTAGCTAAACGATGGCCTGTACTAGAATTTAATCCCCATGTGAGAAGAATGATATAGGAAGTTGCGACTAGTAAATAATAAACTGTATCCATAAGACACCCCCATTTATTAGTTTACGTTCCATTGTATGGCGGAAGTACACGTGAAAAATGAATCGAAGAAAGTTTGAAGGGGGATTTTAATATGTATCGGGTCATAAAGGTTCTGTTCATAAGGAAGAGAGAAGATGAAGTCTCCTCTCTCGATGAGTATTCAAACGATTCATGGAAATAAAGTGCAATAAGTTCAGACCCTTTCAAAAATATTGAGTTTGTTTCCTGGCAATTAATTCAATCATTTCATAAAAACCTGGTGTGTTTTCAACGTCATAGTTTCTGATCCAAACCAGTAGCTTAATCTTTAAATCTTGAGATAAATCCTCTCGGTGCTGCTCAGTTGTCTGTTGTAGAGATCGGTTTATTTTAGGGGAAAATAAATCAATAACTTTTACTAAAGAGTGGTTATCTGTGCGTGATTGTTTGACAAGTGTAAACAAACTATCTTTCATTCAAACCCCTTCCTTCTCCCTGTTTTCAATGATTTCTCGCAGCTTTCTTAAAGCTTTCCGATGACTTTTAGAAACGGCTTGTTGGGATATATTCAAATGACTGGCGATCTCGGAATCGTTTAAACCAAATATATAAGCTAGGCTTAAGAGTTGGCGTTGATTATCTGTTAATTGTTGAATTCCTTTAAATAAAGAATAGTTGGTTAAGTGGTCTTCGATATTAGATGAATCAATACATGATGCTTGTCTTTCATGCAAATCTTTTGGAGTTATAATATCTAGTAAAGCTTCTCCTTCACGACCCTTGACAGGTGAGTCCAAAATAGGTTGATTTCGCTCAAGAAACAACTTTATTTTCTTATCGTAGTTGATGGCGTTAAAATGTATAGCGTTAGACAGGTAACTCGTAAATCTAATTTTGAAGAAATATTCTCGAAAGTTATCATCTAGTTGCTGCTTGGCCAATTTTGTTGGATTATGGATTGCTTTTTTTAGCAATTCGCTGTTCTCTTGTATTTCAAGAAATGATTTTATGATGGGATTTTGTAAATGATTTTCAATCGTACTAAAAACATCACCGTCACTCAAGTGATAAAAAGTGAACATTAACTCTTTCAAAAAATCACCCCCAAAGAACATTCGTTCGATTTAGTGGTAAAAAAAAGATAGGGCCTCCTACACTTTGACGTGAAAATTCTTCATTTTTAAAGACTTTTATATTTCCCATTTAGTAGTATTCTTTTTTGATAATGCCATTTAATTGTAAGATCACATCTTCTAACTTTTCAATTTTTCTTTCGAAACGTAAGAACAGGTAAATCGTGATTGAGATTGGAAATCCAAAATTACCCAAGATGATTGTCCATACTGGAATATCCGTGGTACCCAAGATAACATCCTCTCCTTCCTTAATTAGTTGTTACTAAATAAAGAAGAACAAAAAAAGAATTTAACAACCTTTTAAGCAAATTATCGAAAGAAAGTAGGATTTTTATTATAAGGGTTAAAGGAAGTGGAGTAACTGAGGTGTTAAGGAATTGAAAGTATAAGTTGGGGACACAATTCCAATACGATTATCCTTATAAGAAATTTATAATAGAGTATATTGTAGTGTATAAAACTTTAAAATGTATATAAATTGTAACAATATTCAGATAAAATAAGAAGTTACGAATGGAGGATTTTGAAGAGGACAAGTTGGTATTTATTTGGGCATTTATTCCTAAATTATACCAAATTAACATATATTTTAAAATGAATGTTTATCGTGTTTTATTTGAAGTATATGGGGTAATCCTCTCTATAAGAAGGAGGTCATCATAATGCCTTGGAATAAAAATGATTATCCCGATTCTTTTAATCATCTAAATACGGATGTTAGAGAGAAAGCTATTGAAATTGCGAATGCTCTCCTTAGGGATGGTATAGAAGAAGGGCGCGCCATAGCGATTTCAACTGAGAAGGCGAGAGAATATGTGGGAGGGGATAAAGAGCAAGATGATTATCTTGTAACCACTCACTCAGATGGATGGCAGTTAAGAAAAGAGTCGAGTGATTCAGCCATTTTTGTGGAGGGAACCAAACAATCTTTATTGGATAAAGCTAAGCCTTATGTGAACGAGCACAACGGTGTTATGAAAATCTATCATGAAGATGGTTCCTTGCAAGACACTCTTTATGAGGTTGATTGATAGAAAAATGTAAAGGCTTTCTAATAAACCCATAACGCCCTGCAGGTTATATGAATTAGTACAGGTGATTTCCATTGCCGTCGGACGCTTTCCGCGGGCGAGAGCCGAGCCTCCTCGTCGCAAGCTCCTGTGGGGTCTCGTCTGTCTCGCTTTTCCCGCTGGAGTCGCCGCCTTCCACTTCAATCACTTCTAAATACATTATCTTTAATTTTAAAAAAGGTATTCAAAATCTAACAGGACGTCATATACCGGTCTATTATGTATGCATATGCAAGGAGCAATATTTGTAGTAAATATCTGGCGAAATTATGTTCGAAATCTAACGAAAGTTCGCCTCTTTTCAATCTGAACTAACTATGATTATTATCACTCTAGGTTTTCAGAGGCTTTGGTGAGACCCTAGAGGCGTGAAAGGAACGAAGACTAAGAACGCCACATCTTTTGGCAACGCCTTCGTGACCAACATCCTGTTTTCCCGAGGAGGTTCATGGACCGACCGCGGAAAGCGTCTACTTGAAACGGAAATCAACAGTTGTTTATCAGAGTCATTTGAAATTAATAGAGGGCTGTTCGAAAAGTCATTTCAAACGACTTTTCGGGCAGCCCCTTTATGGTAACTTCATAAAATTTTATCTAAGAATTCTTTAGCTCTAGTGGTTTTAGGTGCATTAAAGAATGTATCTGGTGTGCCTTCTTCTAATAAAACACCATGATCAAGGAAAAGAATACGATCAGCAACTTCACGGGCAAATCCCATTTCGTGGGTGACAACAACCATCGTCATACCAGACTTGGCAAGGTCTTTCATGACATCAAGGACCTCTTTCACCATCTCCGGATCTAATGCTGATGTTGGTTCGTCAAATAGCATGAGTTCAGGTTTCATAGCAAGTGCACGAGCAATGGCCACGCGTTGTTTTTGACCACCCGAAAGACTACCTGGGTATGCGAGTTCTTTGTCGGATAAACCAACTCTAGTTAGTAACTCTCGCGCTTGTTCCACTGCAACCTGCTTTTTAATGCCCTTTGCTTTTATAGGTGCATAGGTTAAGTTCTCAAGAACGGTTAAATGGGGGAAAAGGTGAAAATGTTGAAAGACCATACCAATTTGTTGGCGCATCTTATGAATAGGCGTTTTTTTATCAGTTAAGTCGTGATTTTCTATGGTGATTTTTCCGGACGTAGGCTTCTCCAACATGTTCAAACAACGAAGAAAGGTTGACTTCCCAGAGCCTGAAGGTCCAATAATAGAGACAACTTCACCTTTAGTAATTTCTGTTGATATTCCACATAACACTTCTGTTTTCCCAAACTTCTTCGTCAGATTTTCAACTTTGATCACTAACCTTCAACCTCCTTTCCAGCACTTTACCTATCGTAGAAAGAACAAAGACCATCACCCAGTAAATAAAACCAACGAAAAGTAAAGGTTCAAAACTGCGATAAATATCTGCACCCACTACTTGGGCACGGCGCATCAAATCTAATACAGAGATGGTTGAAACGAGTGCAGACTCTTTCGTTAATGTAATCACTTCATTCATAAGTGCTGGTAAAATGTTTTTGAATGCCTGTGGTAGAATGATGTCCTTCATCATCTGACTATAAGGAACACCAAGTGCCATGGCTGCTTCTGTTTGTCCTTTATCAACTGCTTGGATTCCCGCACGAATAATCTCTGAAATATAAGCAGCTGAATTCAATCCGAAAGCCAGTATAGCTGATAAAAATGGAGAAATATCATAACCAGTTAGTTGAGGGATGGCAAAATAAAAAATCATCAATTGAAGTATAAGTGGTGTCCCCCGAAAAATGGAGGTATAAGCAATGGCAAACCAATTCAATAGCTTAATCTTACCAATCTTAAATAATGCTAATATCGTTCCTAGTATAAAACCAACCAATAGTGCAACAAGTACAAACTTAAGTGTTACCCAAATTCCTTCTAACATAAAAGGAATATAAGGCGTGAT
>JBFELW010000063.1:0-8647 GCA_041551995.1 Paenisporosarcina sp. | reverse complement strand
GCTACTTGTTCCATTTCGTTTTTGATAGCCATTTACAGAAATATTTGAAGTTTTGTATCTCTCAAGAGAACCCATTTTTCAGGTAGGTGGTTTTCTTTTTGTTTGTTAAACTTGATTTAACCGATGTTCTACTGCATCTACAACGTTATCAATAGACATACCTGACATTGCGATTACCGGAAATTCGAATTCGTTCGTATTGCCTTCATTTATTGATCTTACCACGCCCATATCATATCCAGTAACAGCCTCGTTTGTGTTAAACATCTTTACTGTGTGACCTTTCTCTTCTAAAGCTTTCTTAATATCCTCATAGGGCTTTTCAACTGCGATCTTTGCCAATTCATTACTCCTCCTTTCATTAAATTAAAACGATATCTTTAATCTTCCCCAAAGTAGCTTCAATAACCATAGGTGAATGGATAAGTTGAAAATACGCACTATATATTCATCTCATTGAATGGGATATAATGGAACTGGACCATGGTTTCGTATGATTTTACCGATTATAAGTGGAGGAGGAAATAGCGGTGACAGAGATTTCATTTATAGCTTCTTCCAAGATTTTTAAAATTCCTGATGAAATTAACGAATATAATAATCGAAGAGTATTTGAACGTGCTGAAGATTTCATGGAATTCAATGTTAAAGAGATTGACGAATATTGGGGTAATGAGGTTCAATGTTTATTTTCATTGCCTTATATTTACGAGGTAGTTGGACTAGGTAATCCATTATTTCTTAAATATTTGGAGAAGTATTTGGAAATTGGAGATGTGTTAGAAATTTATCATGTTCCCAATCAACATGCATTATTACAATATAAACTAGCTATGCTAGAGAAACCCGAACCAATTGAAGTAAACGTTGGAAATTACACATATCGAGACCTGTATGGGGTGTATCAATTAAATCCTAAAAAGTGGGTAGATGAATTAAGCCATCGAAACTATTTCACTCAGCGAGGTATTACTACGATTGTGAACTATTCATAGACTTTAAAAGAGGTGAAATTAATGGATGACATGGAAATGAGAATCCAAAGAAGTATCAAGAAAAGAAGAGTACTAAATTTAATTATTTTAGGATTTATTTTTGTAGGGATCTTATTTTATTACATTCGTTTACCAATAAGTACCGTAAGTTGGTTTGTCCCATTCAAAGTAGAATCACCTAGTTTTATTCCTTTGAATGTAGAGAATAGTTACGCTAAAGTAGTGGGGTTTGACAGAGTTAAACTAGTATATGAAAGTACAGATGATACTTTAACTACCTGGGTAACTACTCAAATTGGATGGAGTAATGTGTCTAGTTGGGATGAAAAAGTCACCTTGGTTAATGGAACCCCGGCCTATTACAACGAAACAGACGAAGTTCAAATGATTAGTTGGCGACTCGAAGACGTAGAATATGCAATTGATTTCACAGGAAGTACACCGGTACCTAAAGAAGAATTGATTAAAATAGCTTCTTCAATTAAATAATACATTTAATAAGACCTATTAAATGTATGCAAAGACTTCAATAAAAAAGGCAGCTTTTTTACTATTCACCAATCAATTTCAGGGGGTACGAAAAATGGAGAATCTCATCAAAGACAATAAAGTAAGTTGGTTCCGATGGAAATTAAGAATACCTTTAATATTATTCATATTTGGTGTAAGTGCAGGAATATATCAATCTTTTCCCACGTTATTTCTTTTTCCAACTAGTAGTTTATTGAGCAGTATTCAGTATATTGGAGGAATCGCTTTACTTATTTGGTTATCTGAAACATCAGGGTTAAATAATAAGGAAATCCACTTTTCAGTTGGGATTTTATTGATTGCCATCGGATTTGCTGTTGATTTAATTTTTATAGGTTCAGAGGTTATGTAAATACTGATTACACTTGGTTTATCATTCCTCTACTCTTACAGTAGTTCACAGAGGAGAAATATAAGGGATTCTTTTATGAATCGAAGGAGTGGTGGAGTGAATAAAAAGATTTGGGTTACTTTTGGAGTAATCATTTGTTTATTTGTTATAAGTTGGTTTTATTTTAACAGGAATGACATTCAACAAGTTTCATTTTACAATCAGATGGATTTTAGTACTGTCAATAATAGTGATAGTTGGGAAGCATTTAGCAGGGATTTGGGACTTATAGAACACAGTTCAAAAATTGAAAACTATAAATTAATTATGGATACTAACAATAATATACACTCGCTACGTTTTGATGTCATTGATAAAGTAAATGGGGAGTTTGAGATTTACCATTATAAGAACTGTTATTCATGTGAGTTAGAGGAAGAAAACCAAGTTCAGATTCACATGAATACAGCAGATAAGTGGATTCAATTTGATGAATTGATAAATGCAGATGACTTCTTTAAAAAAATGGATGTTCTAAACCAAGAAAATTTCTTTGAAAGTAGAAAGTTTGAATATCATTTAATAGTATCTAGCGGTAGATACGAAAACATAGCATTAATTGGTGACTATTTTGTTTTAGAAGACGAACGCCTGGAAAAAATAGATAAGACAGAAGAAGATAATTATCAAGGTATGAATGTTAGGGTTATGGGAAACCACCTCCCTTCTAACTTTAGTTCAAGCAGTGAGACAGATACAGTTTTTATTTCTCATTTTAAAAAAGGAAGAAATTAAACCTTCCCTTATTGTTTAGTATCAGTCTACTAAAGGAACGTAGAAAAGTTGCCTAGATGTAGAAGTTGATAAATGTTAAACTACCTGTTTTGAAATTGGCGACGGGTTATACATTGTAAGCATAAGATTTAATCCTTAACTTTATGATAATTCGTCTTTGTATTAACTGTATCCTTCATTAGCTATACTACTTGTAGTTCAATAACAACTGGAGGGGAAATAATGGGTGAAACATTAGCAGGTAAAAATGCCATCATTACTGGTGCAGGAAGAGGGATAGGACGTGCCATTGCATTAGCATTAGCTAGTGAAGGAGTGAATGTCGGCCTCCTTGCACAAACAGATATCACATTAAAGAACGTGGCAAAAGAAGTAGGATCACTTGGAGTGAAGGTGGCAACAGCTACAGCTGATGTATCATCAAATGATGAAGTGAATCAAGCAATCGATTCTTTGAAGAGTGAATTAGGGAACGTAGATATTTTAATTAATAATGCAGGGATTGCGAAGTTTGGAAACTTTTTAGATTTAGAAGTAGCGGATTGGGAGAAAGTCATTCAAGTAAATTTAATGGGCGTATATTATGTGACCCGTGCTGTTTTATCAGGGATGATTGAACAAAAATCTGGCGATATTATTAATATCTCCTCTACAGCTGGAGTAAAAGGCTCACCTCTGACAAGTGCATACAGCGCTTCAAAATTTGGTGTTCAAGGTATTACAGAGTCATTGGCGTTAGAAGTACGGAAGCATAATATTCGTGTTACAGCATTGATGCCAAGTACGGTAGCTACTGATTTAGCTGTTGAAAATAATTTAACAGACGGCGATCCAGACAAAGTGATGCAACCTGAAGATATCGCAGAAATAATTGTAGCTCAATTGAAATTAAACAAGCGTATCTTTATAAAAGAAGCGAGCCTTTGGTCAACTAATCCGTAAATCAAAAGAATTAAATAGTACAGAATAAGAGAGCATTCAAGTAGATGCTCTCTTTCATTTTAAGTGTTTAAAATTTGGCAATGGAAGTGAGGATATACGATGGTGAATGAAGTTATCTTAGATGATTACGTACTAAACGTTTTAGATTTGAAAGAGTGTGTTATAGAAAAAGATTATCAAAAGTTAAAAACGATTCAATTTGATTTCAAAGTTAGAGGTGGAAACGAGTATCATGATGTGACCGTTCTTTTATATAAAACAACATTTGACGTGAAAGTTCCTGAGCTAGATTTGGCTTTCAAAGGTACAATTATTAACTATTCCACTTCCAGAACTGATTTTTCGGATGAAAGCAATGTCGCAGATTTTCACTTAGAGATTGTTGAAGTGAAGTAAGTTATAAAGGGGAAATGAGCATGAAATTAAGCATGTTAGATCAATCGCCAAGGTCTAAAGGCAAGACTTCTGGTCAAGCTTTACAAGCTTCCATGCACCTTGCCCAGAATGGTGAAAGACTCGGATATACGCGTTATTGGATTGCTGAACATCACGATTTTTCAGGGCTATCCTGTTCTGCGCCTGAAGTGATGCTTGGATACATAGGAGCCCATACAGAAACGATTCGTATTGGTGCGGGTGCTGTTTTATTGCCACACTATAAACCCTATAAAATTGCGGAAGTTTACAATATGCTTGCAACCTTGTTTCCGGGACGTATTGACTTAGGGGTGGGACGTGCGCCAGGTGGATCTGCTGAAGTCACAATGGCTCTATCTGATCAATATCTACAAAACGTATTTAACATGCCTGAATCTTTTAAAGAACTCATTCATTTTATTAATGATGATTTCCCATCCAATCATACGTATTCTAAAACTTCTGCAGCTCCTGTTCCTGCAATTTCTCCCCAACCATGGGTTCTAGGAACAAGTATTAAAAGTGCTAAACTAGCAGCTGAAAATGGAACAGCTTATGCATTCGGCCATTTCATGAGTGATAAAGATGGACCGAATATTATGAAAACCTACATTGAGAATTTTAATCCAAATGCGAAACTACCACAATCCGAGTCGATTGTAGCGGTATCTGTGATATGTGCAGAATCCAAGGAGCTTGCTGAAAAACTCGCGTTAAGTGGATTCCTTTGGAAATTGCAGCTTGCAAAAGGCGAAGGGAAAGAGGGAGTTCCATCAGTAGAGGAAGCAGTAAACTACCCATATACTAGTGAAGAACTAGAAATGATTGAAGCTATGCGAATTAAAACGCTAATAGGGAGTCCTAAAGAAGTCATAGAGAAACTGGTTGAATTACAAGTACTGTATAACAATGATGAGTTTATGATTGTGACGATAACGCACTCTTACAGTGATCGCGTTCAATCGTATGAATTACTTGCAAATGAGCTTTTAAAAATGGATAGGGACAACGTATAAGAATAACAAGGGCGGCCGAAATTGCATCTTCGGCCGCCTTTTTCTATATCAGGAGTAATCTATTCTTTATTAACCAAAATACATTCATGGTATTTGGATATTTATGTTAATATTAATGTGAACTTATGTAAGTCAAAGGGGAAATAGTGATAATGAAAAAAGAAATTATTCTTGTGGGTACTTTTCATTTTGAACAAGATGAAGAATTAATTAAAGCAAAAGAATTAGAAGTCATAGAGTTGGTTGAACATTTATCCAAATTGAAACCTACTAAGATAGCGGTGGAATGGGATGCAAATAAATCTAACCAACTGAATAAAGAATATAAGAATTCAAATGGAAATTATACAATTAGTGAGATACAACAAATTGGTTTTAGATTAGCTGAAACACTAAAACATCAAGAGATATTTGCAGTAAATTGGGCAGGTAACTTAGAAAATGAAGATGTGATAAATCTTAATAACTCCATCAAAGAATCATACCCAGAACTTCTAAATACCATGACTACATTAAGCGAAAACTCTGCAGTATTAAGTCCTACTACTAGGTTAATGACTTCATTCGAGAAATTGAATGATAAAGAATCTATTGAAGAGTTAGAAAGAATGTATTTATCGTTTGTCATTGTGGATAATCCAAATGGTGAAAGAGTAGGGGTGAATTTCTTAAATAAGTGGATGGAGAGAGAATTGATGATATTTAAGAATATCGTTGAAACAACATCAAATAGCCATAATGAACGAATCCTCCTCTTAATTGGTAGTGATCATCTATGGATGCTAAGTAAGTTGTTTGAAGGCAAGGGATGGAAAGTAATAGCCCCCTTTTCAAAGTAGAACGTTGTGTATGTATTAAACGGACGGCATTCAAACTGACAATTTGATAAACCGTTTTAGAAGCGGTTAAGGGATTAGCTTATGCACCTATATCTCTTCATACCACGCATGTTTACCAGCGCGGTTGGTTAATGAAAGAGCTAAGTGAAAGGAGTACTGTCATGGATAGGTTTTTACTAATACTTGGGTTTGTTGTGTTTGCCAGTAGCCTTGTCACATTGGTTATGAACTTTATTGGAGAGTATGAGGGCACCACTCTAATTGCTTCTGTACTTGGGATTCTAAATGCAAGTATAGCAATTGGGGTTTCTGAAATTTTAAGCCATGTCAAAAAGAAGGATAGCGTAACTAGTGAATAAAATTACTATTAAATAAACAGGATTTCCCATTTATTTGTCGAAAGTTATGGAGTATAGCTATTCATGCATGTAAAAGGAGTAGATCATTTATGAAATTAGCAGAGGCTTTAATTATCCGTTCTGATTATCAGAAAAGACTAGAACAGTTGAAGGTTCGATTAAATCAAAATGTAAAGATTCAAGAAGGTGAAATTCCAAATGAGGATCCGAAAGAGTTAGAAAAAGAGCTTGCTCATTTGCTGATTCAGTTACGTAAAATTATTAAGAGAATCAATCGTACGAATCTACAAACTCCATTTGATGAAAATCAATCACTTGCAGATGCGTTAACAGATCGAGACCTGCTTGGACAAGAAAGAAAAATTTATAGTGGTTTACTAGCGCAAGCAACCGTTCGTCAAGACCGTTACTCGAAGTCCGAAATTAAGTTTATATCAACCATTAATGTAAAAGAGACTCAAGTATATGCGGATGAGTTGTCTCGGAAATACCGAGTGTGTGATACGAAAATTCAAGAATTAAATTGGCTAACAAACTTAGTAGACTAAATGGATAGTTGGTAGCGAAATGTTAAGGCGAGTACTCACCTTCCAACAGGTTAAGTTGGACTCAACTGAAGGGTTTGGGGTAACCCTAGGGGTTCATAACCTCTTACAAGTTATACCCATTACACTTACATGAGCACATTGTACTTAGACAAATTACAACCATGGTACTGATTATCATTTCGTGAGGGTGGTTAAGGGGATTATTTCTATTTAGTCTAGTTTAATTTAGTTTGTTATGATTTAGATGAATGAAAAGTGCTTTCCTTTTAATAGGCTAAGCGCTTTTTAAATACGTTAAAATGACATGTGGAGGCAAGAGATTATGAATGTTCATACACTTACAACCAATAAGAAAAGTTGGGATGAGGTAGCAGAAAATTTTTTCGGAAGGAATCCACTTCCTGAATATGGTCCAATGGCGCCTAGTGAAGACGATCTTCATTTATTTGGTGAGGTTGCAGGTTTAAAAGTATTGGATATTGGCTGTGGTAGCGGGCATTCCCTACACTATATGAGCCAAAGAAAAGCTTCTGAATTATGGGGCATTGACCTTTCCAAATCCCAAATTGATTCAGCAAAAAAAGTTTTAGAGAAGTGTAGTGGTCCAGTACACTTATTTGAGTCACCAATGGAAGTTAACCCAGGGCTACCCACTGACTATTTTGACATCGTTTATTCTATTTTCGCTCTAGGCTGGACAACGGATTTAAATAAAACATTGGCCAATGTTCATAGTTATTTAAAGCCAGGGGGTACCTTTATCTTTAGTTGGGAACATCCTTTACATAGCCGAGTTAAACAGTTGGATGGTGTTCTAACTTTTAATAAATCGTACCATGAAGAAGGTCCTTACAATCATGAAGCCTGGAATCATCCAGCGATTATGCAGCAATTTAGAATCAGTACTTACATAAATGCACTGATCAGTAATGGATTTAAGATTGAGAAGGTTATTGAGGATGCCTGCTATTCTGATGAAGATGTTCAACGCCATGCAAATCGTTGGTATTCATTCGAAAAAGCACAAGCCCTTCCAACTACCCTCATTATTAAAAGTTCAAAGCTGTAGATTACATAAGAAGGAGTAAAGTACATGGGAGATTTAAAGAGAATGGCAGCAAAGGAAGCGGCAGAGCTATTTATCCAAAAACATTTTCCGAACTGTCAAGGTGCGCTATTAGCAGGAAGTGTTGTTCGAGGTGAAGCAACTGAAACATCAGACCTTGATATTATTGTTTTCGATATACATTTGGGTTCGGCTTATAGGGAGTCGTTCATTGATTTTGACTGGGCAATTGAAGTGTTTGTGCATAATCTACTATCATTTAAAGAGTACTTTGCTAGTGATTGTGAAAGAGCAAGGCCCTCATTACCAAGGATGGTATCTGAAGGAGTAGTTTTACAAGATGATGGAATCATTGGGGCAATTAAAAAAGAAGCTAACTTCTTACTAGATAAGGGTCCAAAAGAATGGTCAGATGAAACGATAAGAATGAAGCGCTATTTTATTACTGATGCATTAGATGATTTTATAGGTAGTTCTAAGCGAGCAGAAGAACTATTTATCGCAAACACATTAGCTGAACTGGTAAGCGAATTTATTTTAAGAACAAATGGGAAATGGATAGGTGCTTCTAAATGGATTGTACGTTCACTAAAACAGTACGACGAACAATTTGCAGAGGATTTTATTAAAGCATTTGATTTGTATTATAAAATGGGGGATAAACAGCAAGTCATAGCTCTAGTGGACCACGTATTACAACCTTATGGTGGTCGCTTGTTTAATGGATTTAGCCTAGGAAAAGAAAAATAATTTAATTGACAGGGAGATTATATACATGACACCACCAAAACATATTGTTTCAGCAGCT
>JBFELW010000062.1:0-8799 GCA_041551995.1 Paenisporosarcina sp. | reverse complement strand
TTCATCCAAAATCAAAATCGGAGGATTCTTTAAAAACATACGAGCTATCGCTAACCGTTGTTTTTGTCCACCTGAAAGCTTCAATCCACGCTCTCCTATTTGTGTTTCATACCCATGAGGAAGTGAGGTGATAAAATCTTGTAAGTGTGCTTTACGAGCTGCCTCAACCACTTCTTCTTCAGTCGCATCCTTTTTCCCATACATAATATTTTCTCGAACTGTTCCAGTAAATAAAAATACATCTTGTTGAACAATTCCAATATGTGAACGTAAAGAGTGCTTTGTCATATTTCGAATGTCGATTCCATCAATGCTAATGACACCTGATTGGATATCGTAAAAACGAGGAATTAATGAACAAATGGTAGTTTTACCTGCACCGGAAGGTCCGACAAAGGCAACTGTTTGTCCAGCTTTGACAGATAACGAGATATTAGTTAAGACTTGTTGATGATCATCATAACTGAAGTCAACGTTATTAAATGTAATGTCACCTTTTAAGGAATCCACTTGTAAGGCGTTTGGGAGATCTTTAATTTCAGGTTCTTGATCAATTAAATCAGAGAATCGTTTAAATCCAGCCATTCCTTTAGGATACAGCTCTAGTAAAGCACTAATTTTATCAACGGGTTTAATTAATACATTTATAAACAAAACAAAGCTGACCAGTTCTCCGTAACTTAATCTGTCATTGAATGTAAACCATGCACCGACAACTAAAACAACCAATGTCATTAGGCGAGTCATCATGTAAATGGTAGAATGTGTTCCCGCCATTACTTTATAGGCAACAAGCTTTGATAATCTGAATTCACCATTATCCTTTTTAAAACGATTGATTTCAAATTCTTCATTTGTGAAGGATTGCACTACGCGAACACCGGAAACACTATCTTCAACACGGCCATTAACATCAGCAATTTTAATGTACATGTTCTTCCAAGCTTGGTTCATTTTGATATTACTTAATGTCACAAGAATAATCAGGAAAGGAATCATTATAATGGCGATTACGGCAAGTTCAGGATTAATATTGTACATGATGACAAAAGCGCCGATAAACGTCATGATGGCAATAAAGAAATCCTCAGGTCCGTGATGGGCTAGTTCTCCAATATCGAACAAGTCGTTTGTGATTCGACTCATAATATGTCCAGTTTTTGTGTTATCAAAGAATCGGAAAGATTGTCGTTGCACATGCGTAAATAATTGCTCACGCATATCAGTCTCTATGTTGATACCAAGTTTATGTCCTAAATAACTGACTATGTATTGTAAAAATGTACTTACTATGTACACCAGTAAAAGCAATGCTCCCACCGTGACGATAGTGCCCCAATCACCCTTCGGTAATAAACTATCGATGAACCATTGAACAGCAAGTGGAAAGGCAAGTTCTAATATAGCCACAACGATAGCGCTGGTGAAGTCAATGGCAAACAACCGGCGATGAGGACGATAATATGAAAAGAATTTTTTTAACATATGATTTCTCCTTGGATGATTTACTATGGGTAATTATAGCTGATAAGAAGATTAAACACGATAAGTAAACTTCTAAACTCGAAATTTTAGTCGTTTTTAATAATGAATAAAGTAATTACTATAGATATTCTTACAACTAAATACCTATTGAGTCCCTGATATTTAATGAGAATTACCAATTGAAAGCTTTTCGCTGTACACTCATAATAGGGATAGAAAAGAATAAGGAAAAGGTGGCAATTAAATGAAAAAGTGGATGACGCTAATGATTGTTTGTATTTTAGCAATTGGATTGGCAGCATGTAATCAATCGGCAACCCCATCAAAAGAAACGTCTAAAGAAAATACGAGTGATTTAACCTTACAGGAAGTATTTACACAATCATTGGAGCAATCGGAGAAGCTAGAAAGTTTGAGTGCCTCAATTGATATGACTCAGGTGGTGGAAATTCCCGCACAAGAAATTTCAATGGAAACATCATCTATAATGGATATGGACATGATTATTGAGCCATTGAGTTTACACCAAAAAGGAACCACTTCTATGAACATGCTTGGAGAAGAAACATTAGGCGAGCCAGGTGGAATGGAAATCGAAAGCTATTTAACAGATCAGGGCTTCTTTATGTATGATAGTATGTCGAGTCAATGGATGAAGCTACCAAAGGATATGTATGAACAAATCATGTCGATGTCTAAGAACCAAGCTGATCCATCACAACAGTTAAAAGACTTGGAAGGATTTATTGAAGATTTTACATTTGAACAAAATGATACTTCATATGTCTTACAGCTGAATGCCTCAGGCGATAAGTTTAATAAGTTAATGCAAAAACAATTGGCAGATACTATGCCAGATATGATGATAGAAGAACAAGAATTATTAAAGAATATGAATGTTGAAAAAGTGAATTTCGAAATATTTATAGATAAAAAAACATTTAATATTATGACCTTAAATATGGTTATTGATATGACTATGGCGGTAGAAGGCGAAAACATGAGAGTTAATCAAGACATCAAATCGACCTACAGCAAATTTAATGAAGTTAAATCGATTCAAGTCCCTCAAGAAGTCATTAATAACGCACAAGAAATCTAAAAATACGTAATAAGCTAGAATTGAAAAAAGCACGTAGAATGTATACATTCTACGTGCTTTTATTAGTTAATTTAAAATGAAATCTGTCGGCGGGTTCTTTACAACTACAACCACTTTATGTTCATCAAGTTTTTCTTCTAATTGCTCTGCCTCTGGTTTACTAAAGCCAAGCTCCACAAATTGGGCTCTCAATTCATCGCCCTTTTTACGGAAAACATTCGAAATAGAATCTCCAAGACCTTGTTCAGCTATACCTACTGTGTTGGAATCAGCTTTATCTGCCAAATCCTTGGTTCGATGATTTTCATGTGTTAAAACGTATATATCATCAACTTGAACACCCTGATTTTTAATTTGTTGAATTCCTCGAATAGCTTCCACATCAGTTAAATACTCTTTGTAGGTTACATTCATTATAAATCCTCCTCCAAATCGAATTCCGATACATAAGTACTTTACCACGCGTGCAAACAACTAAACGAAATCTCCTTAATTTATACCAAAAGTCTCACCTTTTGTTTGAATGGATCAATATGGAGAAATTACTGAGTTTATGAGATATTAGATAATTAAGATTACTCTAAATATGCTATAGCTCTTATTTACCGAATTTATGCTAACATTATTATCGTAAGGAGAGTGAATGTAATGAAAAGATGGCAGTATCCATTAGCTTTTTTAACACTTATTGGATTTATCGCCTTGTTTTTTAATTTTACTAATGAAGTCATGGTGGAGTTTGACAGGGCAATAGGCGAAGTTCTTATAGGAAATGAATTCATTAGATTCTTTCACTATATTGGAGAACCACTTTGGATTATTTCAGCGACACTTCTGTTAATTATATATTTAGCATTTATACGTCAGAATTACCGTGGTATGCTCTTTGTTTTAATCACAGTTGCAGGTGGTAACTTTTTAAACCATATAATAAAGGAATGGGTACAACGAGTCCGACCCGATATTCCACATCAACTGACTAGTTTTAGTTTTCCATCTAATCATGCCATGCTTGGTTTATTATACTTATTTACATATGCGTATTTATTAACAGAAAAACAAAGATCAACGAAATGGCGAATTGGCATTTGGTTTAGTGCGGTAGTACTTACTTTGCTTGTAGGATTATCACGTATTGCCGGGAATAATCACTACGGCACGGATGTTGTAGCCGGATGGATGTGTGGATATACTTTTTTCATCCTAGTGGTCGTGTGGTATGAATGGCGTAATCGTCAAATGCTTAAACGAACTAAACAACCCGAATAAGAGAGTCTTCGCTAGTTTAACTGCCGTTAGACTTTTTGAAAGGAAGGAAGTAAGTTGTTTACCATTCCAGATGAGTTAGTAGAAATAGGTATCAAAAGAATTGAAGGTTTTGATGTACAGGGATTCGTGCGTAGTCAAGGAAGTCTGTCTCCGAAGCTATTACTTATAGGAGAAGCACCAGGTGAAAACGAAATCGAAACAGGTATTCCGTTTATTGGAAGAGCGGGGACAGAGCTGATGAAATCATTAGAGAGTATCGGATTGGCTCGAGAAGATGTATACATGACAAGTAGCGTTCGAAGTAGACCATATAGGTGGGGAACCAAAAAAGAGCGGGATGGGACGATTGTTCAAAGAACGTATAATCGTGCCCCTAAAGCTGCAGAAATACTAGCACATGCACCACTCTTGGATTATGAATTAAAGCACCTTAAACCAAGTTTGATTGTGACGCTAGGCAATGCAGGTTTGCAACGTTTGCTAGGCAAGACGGCGAAGGTGAGTGAGCTACACGGACAAAAGCTATACCAACCGATTCAATATCTGAACCAACTAGAGGATCAGCAGTATAGTTTAACATCCAAATCCTTTGTCGTTATTCCAACTTTTCATCCTGCATCCATTTTTTATCGACCTTCATTGCGAGAATTAGTTTATCAAGATTGGGCGAAAATAGGTCGTTATTTAAATGGAGTTTCAACATAACCTACAAATGTGCAATGATAAACTATTAAAATTTTTACTCCGTCATGTTGCACATCGGAAACTTTTCTCATACAATAAGTCCAACAGAAATTTTAGAAAGAAGTGGAAACATGGATGGAAATGTATTATTTGCACTTGCTTTAACATTGTTTGCCGGCTTGGCAACCGGAATTGGAAGTTTGCTTGCATTATTAACGAAGCGGACTAATACTAAATTTCTATCTTTAGCTCTTGGTTTTTCTGCAGGTGTCATGATTTATGTATCCATGATAGAAATCTTTGTGAAAGCAAAAGATTCTTTGGTTAATGAACTTGGAATATCACAAGGATACTGGTTAACAGTTATTGGATTTTTCAGTGGTATGCTCTTGATTGCCATAATAGATAAGCTATTACCTAAAGCCACTAATCCGCATGAAGTCAAAGGCGTGGAAGAGATGGATATACAACCGCCATCTGAAGAACAAACAAAGCTAATGCGAATGGGCTTATTCACTGCACTCGCTATAGGGATACACAACTTTCCAGAAGGAATTGCTACATTTATATCTGCCATGCAGGATCCGAGTCTCGGTATTGCGATAGCAATTGCTGTTGCCATTCATAATGTGCCAGAAGGAATTGCAGTAGCGGTCCCTATTTATTATGCGACTGGAAATCGAATGAAGGCATTTAAATGGTCATTTTTGTCTGGATTAGCCGAACCAGTTGGAGCAATTGTTGCTTTCTTAATTTTAATGCCTTTTTTAAATGATATTATGTTTGGGATGATTTTTGCTGCTGTAGCAGGGATTATGGTTTTTATTTCATTAGACGAATTATTACCAGCCGCTCAAAAGTACGACGAGGCGCATCTTTCCATTTACGGTGTGGTGGGCGGTATGGCTGTTATGGCATTGAGTTTATTATTAATATCTTAAGGGAAAAGTATGCTTCTAGAGTAAATTCAGAAGCATGCTTATTTTTGTTGTCTTTTTAGACTGAAGGTAGTTTTAATAGGCAGAAAAGAACAAATTCTAGGTCCAACAATCTAGAGTTAGGGGTGGGATTTGCTGGATTTCCTCATTTTTCTTTGTTGCTAGAATGTTTTTCTACAACTATACTGTTGTGTAAAGGCAAACATTTACATGTGTCAAGACAGGAGTGCGTATATGACGACAATAAAGGAAAAAAATACGAAGCCGATATCCCGCAATAAGCTATTAGGAATTGCTGGACTTGGCTGGATGTTCGATGCAATGGATGTAGGAATCTTATCCTTCATTATTGCGGCAGTAGCAGTGCCGGAAGTATGGGATTTGACTCCCACACAAATGGGTTGGATAGGTAGTGTCAACTCAATCGGTATGGCTGTTGGAGCGTTTGTATTTGGAATATTTGCCGATCGAATTGGTCGAAAACAGATATTTATCGTTACGCTTGTGTTATTTTCTGTAGCCAGCGGACTATCCGCATTAGCAACGTCGCTAGCTATCTTTTTAATATTAAGATTTTTTGTTGGAATGGGGCTAGGTGGAGAATTGCCAGTTGCATCAACACTTGTTGCTGAAAGTGTAGAGGCTAAGGAGCGTGGACGCGTAGTTGTTTTGCTTGAAAGCTTCTGGGCTGCAGGTTGGTTAATTGCTGCTCTTATTTCTTATTTTATTATTCCGGAATATGGTTGGAGAATCGCACTACTCCTTACGGTATTGCCTGCATTCTATGCCATTTATTTACGATTAAACTTACCCGACTCACCACAATTTACGGCTAAACGTGTGCGAGATCGTACAGTTAAACAGAATATTAAAGCTGTCTGGTCAAAAGCGTATGCTAAACCGACATTAATGCTATGGATTTTATGGTTTACAGTTGTGTTCTCCTACTATGGCATGTTCTTATGGCTACCAAGTGTCATGGTGATTAATGGATTTACGTTAATTAAGAGTTTTCAATACGTTTTAATTATGACTTTAGCACAATTACCGGGTTACTTTACCGCAGCTTGGTTAATTGAAAAAGTAGGCCGTAAATTTGTATTAGTTACATATTTACTTGGTACGGCAGCTAGTGCATTAGTGTTTGGGAATGCGGACACTGTGGTCTTGCTAGTGGTTTCAGGCGCTTTCTTATCGTTCTTTAATTTAGGTGCTTGGGGCGCCTTGTATGCATACACGCCTGAACAATACCCGACAGTTATTCGGGCAACAGGAGCGGGGATGGCGGCAGCGGTTGGTCGTATTGGCGGTATCTTGGGCCCATTACTTGTTGGAACATTAGTTACGAGAGGTTATGATATGGGATGGATCTTCGCCATTTTCTCTGTAGCCATTGTGATTGGTGTATTGGCGGTCATATTCTTAGGGAAAGAAACGAAACAAATGGAGCTTGAATAATGATTGAAAAGGGGCTGTCCAAGAAGTCATGAAAATGACTTTTGAGGATTTGCCCCCTTTTCTTTTAATAAGCTTTGTATATGTATTGGTTGGAATAAATCAACAAGGAAATTTAACATAATTTTTAGGTAAAGAAAAATACAAAAAGTCATCTATTCTTTAAGAATTAAGTCATCACAACTACATCTAAACTCCAAATAATCACCAAGTATTATTTATGAAGGGACTTATTGGACAACCCTTTTGATTTTTAATTGGAAACCTATCACATGTTGAAACGTAAACAGGTTAAGGGGGAATGAGAAATGAGTATTAAAGATTTTAAGGTTGATTTACAGCCTTTAGATGCCATGAATAAAATAAAATCAGGTGTTACAGACGGAAGTATTTCTGGGAAATTGATTGATTATTATGAACGTACAGCCGGAGATCATCAAGTTGTCGTCTTTGTTCTTGAGAAATACTTTATGCGAACATCTAACCGTGCCTCAATGACGGTAACTATTGATAATTTTGACGGTACAACGAAAGTGCATGCAGCGGCATCAGGAAGTTCAGAAGGTGTATTTTTCCGCTTCGACTGGGGAGCAGGAGATAGCTTTGCGAATAGTGTGGAGCAAGCTCTAGCGAATTATATAATAAATTGATAGAATAGATAGAATAGACTAAATATGATTGCTGAGGGGGAGACGGAATGTTCAAGAGGATAGACACCGTATTTTTACCTGTGCAAGACACGCATCTTTCAGTTAAGTGGTTTGAAGAGAAGTGTGGATTTAAATTAAGATGGCATGATGAAGACAATGGCTATGCAGCTATGTCGATTGGCGATGATACTACAGCTTTTACACTTGTGAGAAATACACATATGGGTACAAGTAAACCTGCTGAACATGAGTGGTTTAATTTATATGCAACAGATATCCATGCTACACATCAAAGTATGTTAGATTCAGGTGTTGAGGCCGCACCTGTACAAAGTGGAGGTAACGTGGAATTCTTTAAATTTAAAGACCGTGACGGGAATACGATTGGAGTCTGTTCTTTTGAAGAAGATGCAGCCTGAGTTTCAACGGATCCTGATTGTAGGTTCAGGAGGAGCTGGGAAATCTACATTATCAAAAAAACTTGGTGAGATGTGGAGCTTACCAGTGGTTCATTTAGATGCGTTATTTTGGCAACCAGGATGGAAACCGTTACCTAGACCTGAGTTTATCGAAAAAGTGACACTGGAACTGGCAAAGCCGCAATGGATTATAGATGGTAATTATGATTCAAGTATTCAATTGCGAGCCCAAAATGCAGATCTCATTATTTTTCTCGATTTCTCAAATATACTTTGTGTATATCGGGCTTGTAAGCGGGCATGGGTATATCGTGGGACAACGAGACCTGATATGGGTGTAGGTTGTCCAGAGAAAATCGATGCAGAATTTATACGCTGGATTTGGCGATTTCCAAAGGATGCAAAACCTGAGATTTTAACCATCTTAGAAAAATGCCAAGCGAAAGTTCTTACCTTTTCGTCTCCAAAAGAGGTGGATCAATGGCTTGTCTTTCAATCAGAAAACGAAAAAGAGTGAGTCATCTTTAAAAAGACGACGCACTCTTTTTTAATTTGGGTTGTTAATATTAATATAAGAAAACAAAGCTTACACTTTTTATGTGTAAGCTTTGTTTTTTAAAGTTTTAACGTTGTATAGACAACTAGTCGGTCTTCATAAAAGTCGCCATCCTTATTGTATTCCCCAGTGCATGTTATGAGATTTAAGTGACTGCCGTTGCTAAATCCGAAAATTTCACGTAAAGGTGAATCGTCAAAAGGATAGACTTCTAATCGTTCCACGATAAAAGTGAGTTTTT